>NZ_CALFQK010000165.1:0-11712 GCF_937921195.1 uncultured Salinicola sp. | reverse complement strand
CTGCTGCCGGCCGCCTGGGCACCGGCGCCGCCGACATAGACGTTGCCCTGGGCCAGCGCATAGACACGGCCGTCCGCGCCCTTGAGCGGCGTCATCAGCAGCGTCCCGCCCCGCAGACTATCGGCGTTGCCGACGGAGGAGACGGTGACGTCGATCTCCTGCCCCTGGCGGGAGAACGGTGGCAGTTTCGCGGTCACCATGACCGCGGCCACGTTGCGCAACTGCATGTTGGTGCCGGCCGGGATCGTCACCCCCAGTTGCGACAGCAGGTTGGTAATGCTCTGGCCGGTGAACGGGGCCTGGGTGGTCTGGTCCCCCGTGCCGTCGAGGCCGACCACCAGTCCGTAGCCGACCAGCGGATTGTCACGCACGCCGGAGAAGTTGGCGAGGTCCTGGATGCGCTGGGCCTGCGCCCCCAGGCTGCACAGCAGCATCGCCACCAGCACCAGTGTTTGCGCCAGCGACGGGCGGCGAATCCGGATCGAACGGGACAGGCGGGTCATAGGCATCAGAAAGGCGAAATGTTGAGGAAGAAGCGCTGCAGCCAACCCATGGTCTGCGCTTCGTTGATATAGCCGTCACCGATGTACTCGATGCGGGCGTCGGCGACCTGGGTCGACTGCACGGTATTGGAACCGCTGATCGCCCGGGGATTGACCACGCCGGAGAACCGGATGTATTCGGTGCCCTGGTTGATCGCGATCTGTTTCTCCCCGCGTACCTTGAGGTTGCCATTGGCCAGCAGGTCGTAGACGGTCACGGTGATCGTCCCGGTAAAGGTGTTGTTGGCGTTTGCCCCACCGGACCCGTTGAACACGTTCTCGCCCTCCAGATCCGTGCCGTACTTCTCGAGGAAGTCGATCGGGTTGGGAACCACCCCCGGCGTGAAGGTGGCGGATCCGTTGCGAGTGGCATTCGCGGCGGAGTTCTTGCTGGCACTGACCTGCTCGTCGAGCACGATGGTGATGATGTCGCCGACCTGGCGCGGGCGCCGATCCTCGAACAGCGGCTGAAAGCCGAAGCGGGCCTGGTAGATGGAACCATTGGCCTGGGACGGCGGCGTCGAAGGGATTTCCACCGGCGCGGAATTCTCGACCACGGAGTGTCTGGGGATCTGGGCACAGCCCGCCACGACCGTCGCCAGCCCCAGGCCGATCAGCATCATCACTCTGTGCCACGTCGTGGCTAGTTGTGCGGTCAGCAACACGCGTCTTCCCCGGTTTATAGCTGCGTCAGACGCTGGAGCATCTGATCGGACGTTTCGACGGCCTTGCTGTTGATCTCGTAGGCACGCTGCGTCTCGATCATGCTGACCATCTCCTCCACCACATTGACGTTGGAGGTCTCGACATAGCCCTGATAGAGCTTGCCGGCGCCATCCAGGCCCGGGTTGAGATCGGTACGCGGACCCGAAGCATCGGTTTCCAGGTACAGGTTCTGGCCGATGCTCTGAAGCCCGGTCGGATTGATGAAGGTGGAGAGCATGATCTGCCCCACTTCATTGCTCTGGGACGTTCCCGGCTGGGTGACCGATACCGCGCCATCCTGGCTGACGGTGATCGAGAGCGCGTTCTGCGGAATCACGATCGGTGGATCGACGGGATATCCCCCGGCGGTGACCAGCTGGCCGTTCTCGTTGACCTGGAAACTGCCGTCGCGGGTGTAGCCGGTGGTGCCGTCAGGCATCTGCACGGCGAAGAATCCCTTGCCGTTGATCGCCAGGTCCCGGGAGTTCTCGGTATTCTGCAGCCCGCCCTGCGTGTGCAGCCGCTCGGTCGCCACGGGGCGCACACCGGTACCCACCTGCATGCCGGAAGGCAGGGTATCGACCACCGACGACTGGGCCCCGGGCTGGCGCACGTTCTGGTAGAGCAGGTCCTCGAACACGGCACGGGATCGCTTGAAACCGTTGGTCGAGACGTTGGCCAGGTTGTTGGAGATCACGTCCAGTTTGACCTGTTGCGACTCCAGACCGGTCTTGGCCGTCCACAGAGATTTGATCATGACAGGAACCTCATTGTCGGTGCACTAGCGTGAAGTGGCTGGCACCGCTGGTCGAAATTGACGTCAGCTGGTTAGCGAGAGCAGGCTGTTGGCGCGCTGTTCGTTCTCGTCCGCACTCTCGATCACTTTCATGTGCATGTCGTAGCGGCGGGCACTGTCGATCATCGAGATCATCGCGTCGGTGGGAGTGACGTTGCTGCCCTCCAGCGCCCCGGGAACCAGTCGCCGGGTATCGTCGGCCGGCAGCGGTGCCGCGACGTCCTCGCCCTGCGCCGGCACCCTGCGGAACAGGCCATCCTCCCCGCGCACCAGGTTGTCGTTGCCCGGCACCACCATCTTCAGGCGCGCCAGCGGTGCCACGGCGTCCGGATTCTGGCCCGGCTCCAGCACGCTGATAGAGCCGTCCGGCGCGATCGTCACGTCGCCGCCGAGCGGCACCACGATGGCCTGTCCGTTGTCGGAGAGAACCGGATTGCCGAGCGACGTCAGCAGGCCAGTGGCGTCGACCTGGAGATCGCCGCGCCGCGTGTAGGCCTCCCCACCGTCTGGCGACTGCAATGCCAACCAGGTGTCGTCGCCCTGCAGCGCGACGTCGAGGCTGCGCCCGGTGGTACTGATGGTGCCCGGCGTGAAATCGGCGCCGGGAGTACTCATCATCGAAGCGACGCGAGTCGGCAGGCGTGCGTCGCCCTCCACCGGTACCGCGCGGAGAGCCATCAGCTCGCTACGGAACCCGGGGGTACTGACGTTGGCCAGGTTGTTATTGACCACCGACTGCTGAGCCATGGTCTGGCTCGCGCCACCACCGGCGGTATAGAGAATCCGATCCATGCTGAAACCCTTTGGAAGCGAGGTTGCCGCCGCTCACATCGCGATCGGCGGCGTGTCGTCATCAGCGCAGTTGGGCGACCTGATCCATGACTTCGGACTGGGTACGAATCGAATTGGTGTTGGCCTGATAGTTGCGCTGCGCAATGATCAGGTTGACCAGTTCCGTCGTCAGGTCGACGTTGGAAGCTTCCAGCGTTTCGGCTTCGATCGACCCCAGCGTTCCGGTTCCCGCGGTGCCCAGCAGCTCGTTGCCTGAGGTGGCGGTCGCTGCGAACAGGTTGCCACCGGAGGGCGACAGGCCCTCGGGATTGCGGAAGGTCGCCAGCGCGATCTGCCCGAGGTTGACGGTCTTCTCGTTCGAGTAGCTGCCGACGACGGAGCCGTCATCGGCGAAGCTGACGCCGACCAACGCCCCGGAGGCGTAGCCATCCTGCGCCAGGCTCTTGACCGTGGAGTCGTTGGAGAACTGGGTGCTGCCCGCCATGTTGAAGGTGGCGTTGATCGGATCGACGCCGTCGCCCAGCTCGTCATTGGTGAATGCCAGATTCGGCCAGGTGACCGGATTGGCCGTGGCGTCTTCGCCGTCGATTGTGGCCAGCTTGCCGGCGCTATCGAAAGTCGCCGTGAGCGTCTGGTCGGTGAGCACGCCGTCCAGCGCCGTGCGGGCGCTCCAGGCATTGTCGCCGGTCTTCTGGAAGTACAGCGTGGCGTTGTGCTGCGCACCCTGCGAGTCGTAGACCGTGAAACTGGTGGAGTAGTTGTAGGCGACGGAGGTCTGCTGGGTGTTGTCTTCGGCGGTCTTGGCGGCGAGGTTGTCGTAGAGCACCGCGGTCGAGGAGTCGTCGGCCACGGTGGAGGCATCCAGGTTGAGCTGAATGTTGATGCCCGTTCCGGTGGCACCGGTAGCGCTTGCCGGCATATCCGCCGCCGGCACGTTGAGCACCTGCGGCTGGCCGCCGACGACGACGCCGGAGTTGACGTCGGCGGCATCCGCCAGGCCATAGCCCATCAGCCGGGCGCCCTGGGCGTTCTCCAGGAATCCGTCGGCGGTCAGCGTCAACTGGCCGTTGCGCGAGTAGCCGACTTCGCCCTCCTGCTGGAAGCGCAGGAACCCGTCGCCGCTGATGGCGATGTCCAGGTTGCGTCCGGTGGACTCGAGGCTGCCGGTGCTGAAGTCCTGAAGCACGCCGGAGACCCGGGTACCCAGGCCGACCGCGCTATTGGCGAAGACGTCGGAGAACTGGACCGACCCACTCTTGAACCCCTTGGTCTGGGAGTTGGAGATATTGTTGCCGATCACATCCAACTGCTGGGAAGCGGCGTTGACGCCGCTCAATGCCTGCGAAAAACCCATGACTGATCCCCTACGTTTATCGGTTGCGTCCGCTAGAACGGTTGATGTCGTTACTGAATCTCACTCAGAGAATCTGACGCACTTCCGAGAGCGCCACGGGATCCTGAGCGTATCCCAAGTCGAGCTGGGCGCCGTTCGCCCCCTGAATCACCCCGTTGACCAGGGCGTAGTTCAGCGCAGTCGGCGCGTAGGTCTCCTCACCGACGGTTCCGGTCAAGGAAGCCGTATAGGTGCTGTCGATGGCAGCGCTGGAGCCATCGGCCAGCTTGCCATCCCAGGTAAAGCTGTGGACGCCAGCGGACAAGGGCCCGGTGGAGAAGCTGTCGATGATCTCGCCGCTGGCGCCGCGAATATCGATCTGCAGATCCTCGACGGCGCTATCCAGCTCCACGCCGATCGGCGTCGTGACCACACCGTCGGTGCCATCGGCGGATCCCACCAGGATCCTGTTGCCCGGCACCATCACGCCCTGGCCGATCAACGCCGTGGCCTGCAACGCCTGGCCCGCGTCGATCTGATCGGTAATCGCGGACAGACTGTCGTTGAGCTTCTCGATACCGCTGACGGTATTGATCTGAGCCAGTTGCGCCGTCATGTCCGAATTTTCCATCGGGCTGGTCGGGTCCTGGTTCTTCAACTGCGTCACCAGTAGCGTCATGAAACGATCGTTGAGCTCGCTGCCGGACTCGACTCCCGTGGTGGAGCTCTGGGCGGCCGCACCATTGATGTTGGCCAGGGTACTGTTGCCGATCACCGGACTGGACATGACATCTCCTCGCTATGGACCGACACCGATCAGCCTTCGCCGATGGTGAGTGTTTTCGTCATCAGCGTCTTGGCGGTGTTCATGACCTCGACGTTGGCTTGATAGGAACGGGAGGCGGCGATCATATCCACCATCTCGTTGACCGGGTCGACATTGGGCATCGTCACGTAGCCCTGTTCGTCCGCCAACGGGTGCCCCGGCCGATATTCCATACGCATCGGCGTGGTGTCGTCCTCGATCACGCCGTTGACGCGGACCCCGCCCGCACTGCCGCCCTGCTGACTCATGGCCTGGAACATCACCTGCCTGGCGTGATAAGGCTGCCCGTCAGGCCCGGCGACGCTGTCCGCATTGGCCAGGTTGCTGGCCGTCACGTTCATCCGCTGTGAATTGGCGGACAGCGCCGAGCCGGAAATTTCGAATACGCTGAACATCGACATCGTGTTACTCCGATTGCATGGCTTTCTTCAGCCCCTGGATCTTGCGGCTGACGAAAGTGACATCCGCCTGATAACGCAGCGAATTGTCGGCAAAGGCCGAGCGCTCCCGGTCCATGTCGACCGTATTGCCGTCCAGGCTGGGCTGATCCGGCATCCGGTAGAGCAGATCCCGAACCCCTGCCCCGCCACCGGCCTGGCCGGGAATGTGCCGGGCGGAGGTCCGCGCCAGTGACAGCCCGCCGGATGACTCGCTGCGGCCCTGCTCCATCACCCGGTTCAACTCGGCGCGGAAATCGAAATCCCGCGCCTTGAAGTTGGGCGTATCGGCATTGGCGATGTTATTGGCCAGCACCTGCTGGCGCTCCGCGCGCAGATTGATGGCCTCCTGCTGGAAGCGCAGCGCGTTATCCAACTTGTCGAACATGCCGTGCACCTCGAGTGGCGTTCGCTGGAAAATTGACAGAGTGGAGAATAGCGGCGGGATGTTCGTGCCAAACGTGTAAACAGACCCGTAATTGCGCGCCATTTTTATCAATGCCTGACGGCTGGCCCGTTTAAAATCGCTTCCACTGTGGGGAATTCCGTCGATCGACGCGGGATACCGCGAGCCTGCTAGCCACCGAGGTCCATGTCATGCGAGCAGATCCACCCGAAACGTTTCAGCACTGCCGGTCGAAGTTCCGCCCCGGCCTGCGACGCGTCGTCTGGACCGGTGCCATGACCCTGATGGCGCTGCTGTTCGCGCTGTCGCTGTTGCCGATACCTTCGATATCGCAGGCGGATACCGATGTTCCTCCGAACGATGCGGTGAGCGCGAGCGTGGAGCGATTCCTGCACCAGCAGACCGCCTCACTCGGCGATCAGGTCAAGATCGAGCTTCAGCAAAGCGCGGCCGATCTCGGGGACTGCCCGGCGCCCCAGCCTTTCCTGCCGCGACCGGGCATGCCCCAGGGCCGGGTGACGGTAGGCGTGCACTGCGGTGGCCATGACAACCGAACCCGCTATCTGCAGGCGACGGTCTCCGCCGTGGTCCGCCATCTGGTGGCGCGTCGGCCGATCGACCCGGGACAGCGGCTCGATGCGGCGGCGCTGGATTGGCAGCAGACGGACATTTCCCGCCTCCGCCGTGGCTATCTGGACGATCCCGCCGAGGCGGCCGGCATGGTCGCCACCCGGCGCATACCGCCTGGTACCACGCTGACCGAGGCCATGCTGCGAAAGCCCTGGATGGTAAAACGTGGCGACACGGTGGTGCTGACCGCTGTCGGGCAGGGATTCCGTGTCAGTCGCAACGTCGAGGCGCTGGATAATGGTGGACTGGGGAGTACGATCCGTCTCAAGACGGAGAACAACCAGATCCTTCAAGGGAGAGTGACGGGCCAGGATCGACTGCGGGTCGACTTCTAGCCCGGCCGGATAAATTTTTTAACAAAACTCTTCCTCGATCTCTTTCAGCTTCCGCCGGTTTTGCCGATAACGTAGGAAACCACGTCATCGTGCATCCAGCCATGAGGTAACGACCTTGAAAATCGACCAGACACAGCCGCTGACTCGCCCCACTCAGAACGACGCCGCCGAGCAGCGCAAGAGTGTTGAATCGTTGGAGAGCGCCAAGACGACGGCCGGCTCGACCACGACGTTGAGCCAGATTCCGACCACCGACGACAGCGGTGATATCGATACTGCCCGCGTCAACGACATCCGCCAGGCCATCTCCGAAGGCCGGCTCGAACTCGACACCGGCAAGATCGCCGACGGCCTGATCCAGAGCGTCCGCGACATGCTGGGCGAACGTTGATCATTTGACTTACCCGGTCCGGATCCAGGAATCTGACATGACGCCAGCCGAACTACTCCGTGAGCAACAAGCCCTATTGCAAGCGTTCTCCAAAACGCTGGAAGCCGAAGCCGTCTGTCTCGGCTCGGGCAACGCCGATGGCGAACGCCTCAGCGAACTGGCGGCGTCGAAGCAGCAGCAGTTGAGCGTGCTCGATCGGCTCGAGAGTCAGCGCAGAGAGCACCAACGGTCGCAGGGGTTTGGCGTCGGAAGCCAGGGCGCGGACCGATTCGCTGACGCCATCGGCATGAATGAGGCCTGGCAGCGGATTCGTCAGCTGGCGGAACGGGTCCGTCGAACCAACCGTCTCAACGGCCACATCATCTCCTCGCGGCTCGAGCATAACCAGCAGGCGATCGATTTTCTGAACCGCGCCATTGGCGGCAGCGTTTACGGGCCGAGCGGAGAATCCCGGCACGGCGGCTTCGGCGGCATCAGTTCCAAGGCCTGAGGGTACCAAAAAACAGAACCCTCGCCAGGATCACTGGCGAAGGGCTCTTTCGGCTAAGCGGGGTGAAGAGTAAAAACCGCTCAGTCTTCCGTTCTGACAACCCAAGATTCGACGGTATCACCACCGTGTTCGTCTTTCCAGGCTTTCAACGTCTTGTGGTTGCCGCCACGCGTCTCGACGACTTCACCCGTCTTGGGGTTCTTGTAAATTTTCAGCTTGCGCTTGCGGCGCCCACCGGTCGAACCCGTCTGCGCGGTCGAAGCCTGGGAGCCTTCGGCCGGGCTCAGCAGTTCGATGACGTCACGCGTCGTCTTGCCGTATTCCGCCATCAGGGCTTCGAGCTTCTCCTTGAACTCGAGTTCGGACTTCAGGCGCTGATCACCCTCCATTCGCTTCAGCTCTTCTTCAAGCTGCTTCAGGAGCTGTTCTTTCTTGACGTAATCGCTGAGTAGAGACATTCGTTGTTCCGTTGCGGATTGGTTTAAGCGAGGACATTATTGCCGATATCTAAAAACTTGCAAGGCTTGTCGAGATGATTTTTTTAACGGGAATCAATTACCGATATTTATTTAACTCATGGTTCATTTCCCCTCTTATCCACGCGGCAGGCTATGGAAAAGACCCATGCAGCGTTTTATGGGGTGTGGCTTCAACAACCACTATCGAGGTAAACCCGATGTTATTCCAGCAGAAAGACATCGAATGGAATCCGTTGGCGACGGATTGATACGGAAGGGAATATCCGGCGCCTTTGTCTCCAGGATTACCCGTCTGCAAAAAATCTGGTTAAGACCGAGCTAAATCAATGACATCTAATTGGTTACGGCCCTGCTGGCAGCGTTACAGTTTCTCTTATGACCGTCGATATTGAAGGTGCGGCCACGCACACTCCCGCCTCGATCCGGATGGAACCGATTCCCGCTCATCCGACGACGCAGCGCGGGCTTCAATAACCAGAACATCGGTTCAAGGCATGCCGAGAATAAAAAATCATCTGTCGACCCGGACGCTGGTAGTTCTGGCCGGGGTCTGGCTATGCAGCTCGCTGGCCATGTCAGCAGCGGCCTGGTTCACGGTCACCGCCGGAGGCACATACGCGCTTGCCATGCTGATGGCCTGTCCCTTTGGCCTGTGCGGGCTGGCTGCCACGCTGTGGCTGGTCGACCGCTGGCTGCTGGTACCGCTCAGGCGCCTGGCCGACCACGCCCGTTTCGCGCATGATTTCAGCGATGCGCCGCGCGAGATGCCCTTCGATCTCTCCAGCCGCACCGATGTCGTGGGACTTCTGGCGCGACAACTGCAGCAGTTGATAGAGGAGTCGAGAAGCCATAACGCCGCACTGCTGGAACAGACGCTCAACGACCCTCTGACAGGACTCGGCAATCGTCGGATGCTGGAGAAGCGCCTGGACATGCTCGTCCCTCTCAGTCGCCGGCTGAGCTGCACGGTATCGGCGATGATGATCGATGTGGATCATTTCAAGCCCTTCAACGATAACTATGGTCATCCGGCAGGCGACAGCTGTCTCGTGGATATCGCCGGCGTGCTGAGAGACACTTTCCGCCGGGATACCGATGTCGTGGTGCGCCTGGGCGGTGAAGAGTTTCTGGTACTGCTGATCAATACCGGCAAGGAGGAAGCCTGGGCACTGGCAGACGCGATGCGAGGCATGATCCAGGCGCTGGGATTGCCCCACGAATATTCTCCCGTTGCCCCCGTCGTCACCGTTAGCGTCGGCGTGGTCACGAGTCCCAACGGTTTGTTGATCGATATCGACGAGATGATCGCCCAGGCGGACCAGGCGCTCTATGACTGCAAGGCGCACGGCCGGAACCGGGTGGCAGCCAGGCTGATCGGTGCCGAGGCAGCATCGGCAGGGCCCATACCTGCCGCCGAGCCTCGAGCCCGGACATCGTCGGGATAACAAAATTTACAACCTTAAGCTGGATATATATACAGTACTCGCTTACCTTCAGCCTATCGATATCTTCAGCGCCTCAGCCTTGATAGTGTTTTTTATGCATAAACGCAGAAATAGCTTTTTTAGGCTATAATCCATCTACCCTGCATGGATATCGATAAGGAGTCTCATGTCATCGATCGGTGTGCTCAGCGGAGACATCGTTGCCTCTCGCGATATTGCCGACAAGCGCAAGCTGCGCGGCGCGATCGACACGGGGATCGAACGTCTCGGCCGGAACTTGGGCGCCGTGGGCACCCGGTTCCGGGGCGATGCCTTCCAACTGGCGGTTCCCAGGATCGAGGACAGCATCGTCGCGGCCGTCATCATGCGTGCCAGCCTGATCGAGCACTCCCCTTCACGACGACAGACCTGGGACGCACGCATCGCCATCGGAATCGGCGAGGGACAGGTTCCGGCGCCGGACGATTTCATCAATGCCGACGGGGAGGCTTTCGTGCGCTCCGGCCAGGGCCTGGATGCATTGAGCCAGGGCCATCAGCGCCTGGGACTGTTCCTCGCCGCCCCCCAGCCCGACCTGAACCTGCTGATCCAGTTTGCCGACGATATCATCAGTCACTGGAGTCACAACGCAGCGGAAGTGATTCGCCTCAGTCTCCTCGCCGATCACTCCCAAAGTGAACTGGCCAAACGCCTGGGACGCTCGCAGCCGACCATCAATCGCCGCCTGAGCGCAGCGCGCTGGTCGCTGATTCGCGACTTCCTCGAGTTCACCCGGCAACGCCTGGAGACCGTTACATGAGCGAAATCAGCCTGTCGCTGCTACTGGCGCTGCTGCTATCGCACACCGTCGCCGATTTCGTCCTGCAGAGCGACGCCTGGGCACGCCAGAAGCAGCAACACCATTTCCGCGCTCGCTCGCTTTACTGGCATGTCGGCATTCACATGTCGTTGTGCCTGGCCATCCTGGTCGCTTTCGGCGTGCCCGTTCGCGACGCCTTGATCGGTACGGGGATCGTGGGTCTGACCCACTGGATGATCGACACGCTGAAAAGCTATACGCCGGCTCGTCGCGTCAGTTTCTTCATTCTCGACCAGCTTCTGCATCTACTGGTGCTGGTCGTCGTCTGGTGGTGGGTCATCGACGGCAGCACCCTGCCTGTCGCCATCGATGTCAGCCTGGTGTGGCAGCCCCGAACCCTGCTGGTCGCCCTGGCGTATCTACTGGTCATGCGCCCCGCCTCGGTCATGATCGCGCTGATCATGCGCCGCTGGAGCGAAGGGGTCGACACCCGCGGCACGCTGGCCGACGCAGGCGCCCGGATCGGCATGCTGGAACGTTTTCTCATTCTGACTTTCGTGCTGAGCCACCAGATGGCCGCGATCGGTTTTCTACTGACCGCCAAGTCGGTGCTGCGTTTCGGCGACCTCTACGAAGATCGCGACCGAAAGCTCACCGAGTACGTACTCCTGGGTACGATGTTGAGCTTCTCGATCACCCTCACTCTGGGTCTGCTGACCCGCTATCTGCTGGACGTGTTATGACGCCTCATCGCGTTGCATCGTGGCGTGGCATTGCGACCCTGCTGTTCATCGGCGCCTTGTCGATGACGGTGCTGGCCGGCTGTGCAAGTTCGCCGGGCCTGGAACCCCGGCAAGGCTACGTGGCCGATCACACCCATCAGTCGCAGGCCTACAATCACCGCATCCGCTATCTGGTTCTGCACTACACCGACTCCGAAGCGCCTCGAGCGCTTCGCACACTGCTTGGGCCCAACGTCAGTTCGCACTATCTGGTGGCTCGGCACCCGCGGGCCGAAGGTGGCCTGCCACGCGTGTGGCAACTGGTCGACGAGAACGATCGTGCCTGGCACGCCGGCATCAGCGCCTGGGAGGATCGCACGCAGCTCAACGACACCTCCATCGGCGTGGAGATCGTCAATCAGGGACCCCGCGACACGGCGTCGGGGAGACAGTGGCAGATCTATCCGGACCGGCAGATCGACGCGGTCATCGCCTTGGCGAAAGACATCATTCGCCGCTACGACCTTCCACCGACCTCGATCCTGGGACATTCGGACATCGCCCCCTCGCGCAAGATCGACCCC
>NZ_CALFQK010000164.1:0-7288 GCF_937921195.1 uncultured Salinicola sp. | reverse complement strand
GTGGTACCGGCCGACTTCGCCGGCACCAGTCTCGGTGAACTGCTCGCGCTGGGGTTCGTCAACTACAACGACGGCAATACCAACGCGAGCCTCCTGCTGAAGAGCAACTTCGGCAGCGAATTCCGCAGCATGAGCCATTTCCCGCGCCAGGGTTTCACCAATGAAGTGGGGCAGGTTCTGGACGCGGTGGCCAGGGGGCTGGGATTCACGGTGGTGTCGCGCCCGGTGCTGGAAACCTCTCCATGGCAGCGCCAGGTCAAGGAGGTCACGCTGTCGAAACCGGTCTATGAAACGTTGCATCTGGTATCGCGAACGGACGTCGAACTGCCCAAGCGTTACCGCCAGTTGCTGGAGTCCTTTCGCCAGCAGCGGCTCAATTCGCTTTATGGCTATAGTGAACTGCCCGCCATGGAACCCAACTAGGGGCCGTCTGAAAACTGCCCGTGCTTGTCCATACGGCGTTAAAATCAGTCTCACTGAACCATATCTGTCCATTCCGGAACGACAACGGCCGCTCGATGAGCGGCCGTTGTCGTCGGGTCCTCTCCACGCTTCAGAGAGCCTCTCGATAGGCCTCGATCGGTGGGCAGCTGCAGATCAGGTTGCGGTCACCGAAGACGTTGTCGACCCGATTAACCGCCGGCCAATATTTGGCTTCGCGCACGGCATCGGTCGGGAACGCCGCCCGCTCCCGGGAGTAGGGGCGATTCCAGTTCTCCTCGGTGACGTCCGCCATGGTGTGCGGTGCCAATACCAGAGGGTTGGCGTCCTTCGGCCATTCGCCGGATTCGACCCTGGCGATCTCTTCACGAATCGCGATCATCGCGTCGCAGAAGCGATCGATCTCATAGCGCGACTCGGATTCGGTGGGCTCCACCATCAGCGTACCCGCCACCGGGAACGACATCGTCGGGGCGTGGAAGCCGTAGTCCATCAGGCGCTTGGCAATGTCTTCCTCGCTGATGCCGGAGGCGGCCTTGAGCGGTCGCACATCGAGAATGCACTCGTGCGCCACCGTGCCGTTGGCACCCTGGTAGAGAACCGGGTAGTGCGCTTCCAGGCGCTTGGCGATGTAGTTGGCATTGAGAATGGCCAGCTCGGTCGCTTCGCGCAGGCCGCGAGCCCCCATCATCTTGATGTAGGCCCATGAGATCGGCAGGATCGAGGCGCTGCCGAAGGCTGCCGCCGACACCGCGCTGGAACCCGTCTCGATGCCTTCCTGCGGGGTCATGACATGATTGGGCAGGTGGGGCGCCAGGTGTGCCTTGACGCCGATCGGACCCATGCCGGGGCCGCCGCCGCCATGAGGAATGCAGAAGGTCTTGTGCAGGTTGAGGTGCGAGACGTCACCGCCGTAGTCACCGGGACGGCAGAGCCCGACCTGGGCGTTCATGTTGGCCCCGTCGATGTAGACCTGCCCGCCGTTGTCGTGGACGACCCGGCAGGCGTCACGAATGTTCTCCTCGAACACGCCGTGGGTCGATGGGTAGGTGAGCATGATCGCCGACAGATTGGCGCTGTGTTTCGTCGCCTTGGCTTCGAGGTCCGCCATGTCGATATTGCCATCGCGATCGCACTCGACGACGACCACCTTCATCTGGGCCATGGCCGCTGAGGCAGGGTTGGTGCCGTGCGCTGAGCTCGGGATCAGGCAGATATCGCGGTGGCCCTCGCTCACGGCGGCCTGATACCGCCGAATCGCGACCAGGCCCGCGTATTCGCCCTGGGCGCCGGAGTTCGGCTGCATCGATATGCTGTCGTAGCCGGTGATCTCGATCAGGAAATCGCTCAGCTCGGTGATCATCTGACGGTAGCCGGTCGCTTGCGCCGCGGGGGCGAAAGGATGGATGTTGGCAAATTCGGGCCAGGTGATCGGTATCATCTCGCTGGTGGCGTTCAGCTTCATGGTGCAGGAACCCAGCGGAATCATCGCGTGGGCCAGCGAGAGATCGCGGTTTTCCAGGCGCTTGAGGTAGCGCAGCATCTCGGTCTCGCTGCGGAAACGCTGGAAGTTGGGATGTTGTAGAAAGTCGCTCTGGCGGCGGTAGGCAGCGGGGATTCCGCTGGCGCTTCGTTCCACGGCCTGATGGTCGAGCTCGCTGACGGAGAGGCCGTGCTCCTCGCCGATCAGCACATCGAAGAGTTCCGCCAGATCGGCGGCGGTGGTGGTCTCGTTGAGGCTGACCCCGACTTCACCGTCGGCGGGATAGCGCAGGTTGATCTCGCGGGTCAGCGCGCGGCCCTGGATCCGGTGGCTGTCGACACCGGACAGCGTCAGCGTGTCGAACCAGCTGTCGTGCTTGAGTGCGATTCCATGCTGCTTCAGGCCCAGCGCGAGCAGGGTCGTGAGGCGGTGAATGCGGCCGGCGATGGTCTGCAGCCCCTCGGCACCATGATAGGTCGCATAGAAGCCGGCGATATTCGCCAGTAGCGCCTGCGCGGTGCAGATGTTGGAGGTCGCCTTCTCGCGACGGATGTGCTGCTCGCGGGTCTGCATCGCCATGCGCAGCGCCGGGCGTCCGCGGCTGTCCTTGGAAACGCCGATCACCCGGCCGGGCAAAGAGCGCTTGAGGCCCTCGCTGGCGGCGAAGAACGCCGCGTGGGGGCCGCCATAGCCCATCGGGACACCGAAACGCTGCGAGTTGCCCAGCACGATATCCACGCCCATGGCGCCGGGCTCCTTCAGCATGACCAGGCTCATCAGGTCCGCCGCGACGCAGGTCATGACCTGGCGCGAGCGTGCCTCGGCGACGATGTTTTCGATATCGCCGACCTCACCGTCGACACCGGGGTACTGCAGCAGCGCACCGAAGACGTCCTCCTGTGCAAGCTGGCTCGCGGGTGCCACGACCAGTTCGAATCCGAGATAGGCCGCCCGGGTGCGGAGCACATCCAGGGTCTGGGGCAGCACGCTGTCGGAGACGAAGAAACGCTGGCTCTTCTGCTTCTTGTTGGCGCGCCGGCAGAGCGCCATGGCTTCCGCCGCCGCCGTGGCCTCATCGAGTAGCGATGCGTTGGCGATCGCCATGCCGGTCAGATCCATCACCATCTGCTGGAAATTGAGCAGCCCCTCCAGGCGACCTTGGGCAATCTCGGGCTGGTACGGCGTATAGGCCGTGTACCAACCGGGATTTTCCAGCACGTTGCGCTGAATGACAGCCGGCAGGTGCGTCGGGTAGTACCCCTGACCGATGTAACTCTTGAAAACCTTGTTCTGGCGAGCCAGACCCCGCAGATAATCCAACGCCTCCGATTCGCCGCGCGGGCCGTCCAGATCCAGTTCGCCGTCGAGCCGGATTCCCTTGGGAATGGTGCGGTCGATCAGCGTCTCCAGCGATGGCATGTCGAGTGCTTTGAGCATCTCGACGACATCGAGAGGATTCGGGCCGTTGTGACGCTGAATGAAATCTGCGTGATTGGCCAGGTCAGTCAGGGGGCGAGTCTCGGTGGGCATGATCTATCCGGCGAGGTTGGCGGAAAAGGGCGGCCGTTCGACGTTGGTGGCGGCGAACGGCCGAGCTGGTAAGGATGAGGCGGCGATCAGTCGTCCTGATCTTCCTCGGCGGCAACCAGTTCGCGATAGGCTTCCGCCGACATCAGCGATTCCAGGTCGCCCTGGTCGGTCAATTGCAGCTTGAGAATCCAGCCGTCGCCGTAGGGGGAATCGTTGACGGTTTCCGGCGCATCCTCCAGCGACTCGTTGACTTCGACGATCTCTCCCGCCAGGGGGGAGTAGAGGTCGGACGCGGCCTTTACCGACTCGATGACGCCAAACTCGTCGCCGGCGTCCAGCTCCCGCCCGGGTTCCGGAAGTTCAACGAAGACCACGTCACCGAGGGCTTCCTGCGCATGATCCGTGATACCGACGGTCACGGTGCCATCGCCGTTATCCAGCACCCATTCGTGGCTATCGGTGTACAGCAGGTTGTTGGGGATATCGCTCATGGGAGTTTCCTATACGAAACAGTTTTCGATACGGGGAATTTTGGCGAGCATTATGCACGAATGCGAGATCGATTGGCATAGTCTCGAGCGTCTCCGGCGCAGCTTTGCGCGGATCGCGCTACTAGGTTGAGCCCAGATCCACAAAACGTCCAGTTTAAGCGGGCGATCTTCGCCGAGCCGCGGCGTACGCGCCGTCGGCGCCGGTCGTTTCATGGCCGGCCGCTGGTACGGGGCACCGCTGCGCTAGGCACGGACATCCATGATGGCCGGAGGGAGAAAAGTTTCCTATTGGAAACACCAAAGGCTTTTCGCTAAGGTGTAACGCCCCGCCACGGAAGCTGTGGCGACGGTTTCTGGATGAATGCTTTGGAATAATTGTTAACGCGTAGTTGAATCCTCTATTGTTGCCACGCTTTGACTTGTCAATGATCGATCGTGGCGACGGCTGGCCGTTCGGGCCCGTTCGACAGCAACAACAACGTGATAATGGAGGTCGACGTGGATCAACTTAATGCGGTGTTCAGTGCCATCAATGGTGTCGTCTGGGGGCCATTGATGCTGATTCTGCTGTTTGGGGTCGGTATCTATCTGCAGGTAGGGCTCAAATTGATGCCCATCCGCAAGTTGGGGCTCGGTTTCAGCCTGCTGTGGCGTGGGCGTCGCAGTGAAGCCGACAGTCGTGACGAGGGCGAGATATCACCGTTCAACGCGCTGATGACTGCGCTCTCCGCGACCATCGGTACCGGCAATATCGCGGGCGTCGCCACCGCCATTGCGCTCGGTGGCCCGGGGGCGGTGTTCTGGATGTGGCTGACGGCCCTGGTGGGGATGGCGACCAAGTTCGCCGAAGCCGTGCTGGCCGTCCGGTATCGCGAGACCGATTCCACCGGCAATCATGTCGGCGGCCCGATGTATTACATCCGTAACGGACTCGGCAAGCGGTGGGCCTGGTTGGGCGGACTGTTCGCGTTCTTTGGTGCGGTGGCGGCCTTCGGCATCGGCAATACCGTTCAATCCAATTCCGTTGCGGATGCATTGACGACCTCGTTCGGGGTACCGGCCTGGCTGACCGGCGTGATCATCATGGTGCTGGCCGGCGCGGTGATTCTGGGGGGGATCAAGCGTATCTCCCGCGTCGCCGGGAAGCTGGTGCCGTTGATGGCCGTTGCCTATTTTGCAGCCGGCGTGGTGGTCCTGGTGCTGAACGCCGACCAGATCGGTAACGCATTGGGCACGATCTTCTCCCACGCCTTCCAGCCGATTGCCGCCAGCGGTGGCTTCGCCGGCGCGGCGGTGGCGGCGGCGATCCGTTTTGGCGTCGCTCGTGGGATCTTCTCCAACGAAGCCGGCCTGGGCAGTGCGCCCATCGCCCACGCCGCGGCGCAGACGCGCAATCCGGTCCGCCAGGGTCTGATCGCCATGCTGGGCACCTTCATCGACACGCTGGTGGTCTGCACCATGACCGCGCTGGTGATCCTGACCTCGACCCACTGGCTCGATGGCGAGAGTGGCGCGGCGTTGACCTCGCTCTCCTTCGACAGCGCCTTGCCCGGTATCGGACAGCATATCGTTGCGATCGCGCTGTCGATATTCGCCTTCACCACGATTCTGGGCTGGTCGTTCTACGGCGAGAAGTGCTTCCAGTATCTGTTCGGCGATCGGACGATTCTGCTCTATCGCATACTGTTCGTGCTGGCGGTGCCGGTGGGCGCCATGGCGAAGCTGGACTTCATCTGGCTGGTGGCGGACACCTTCAATGCGATGATGGCCATCCCCAACCTGATCGCCCTGGCGCTGCTGTCGCCGGTGGTATTCAAGCTGACCCGGGATCACTTCGCCGGCAAGACGGTCCTGCCGGGAGAAGCGCTGGAAGATCACGACCCCAAAGCGTAACGTTTTTCTATCCGCCCTGATCTGGAGACATCCATGTCCGACATGAAACAGACCCCGCTGTTCGCGCTGCATCAAGAGCTCGGTGGCAAGATGGTGCCTTTCGCCGGATACAGCATGCCCGTGCAGTATCCCCTGGGTGTCAAGAAGGAGCACGAACACACGCGCCGGGCCTGTGGGCTGTTCGATGTCTCCCACATGGGCCAGGTGGCGGTGACCGGGCCCACTCCCGCGAAGGCGATGGAGACCCTGGTTACCGCCGATGTCGTCGGGCTGCCGGAGGGAGGGCAGCGCTACGCGCTGTTTACCAACAGCGAAGGTGGCATCCTGGACGACCTGATGATCGTCAATCAGGGCGACTGGCTCTACGTGGTGGTGAACGCCGCGTGCAAGGATCAGGACCTCGCCTTGATGCGCATCGGGCTCGGCGCGGATCACGATGTCGAGGTTCTGGACCGGGGGCTGCTGGCACTGCAGGGGCCCGATGCCGCCATCGTCATGCAGCGCCTCTGTCCGGCGGCTTGCGATCTGGTCTTCATGCAGCACGGGCGGTTCGAGGTCATGGGCAGCGAGATCTGGGTAAGCAGAAGCGGGTATACCGGCGAAGACGGGTTCGAGATATCGGTGCCGTCCGAGGCGAGCGAAGCGCTGGCACGCTGGTTTGTCGATCAGCCCGAGGTCGAGCCGATCGGTCTGGGGGCACGGGATTCGCTGCGCCTCGAGGCGGGGCTCTGCCTCTACGGGCACGATATCGACACCACCACCACGCCTGTCGAGGCGAGCCTCTCCTGGGCGGTGGGCAAATCCCGGCGCGTCGGGGGAGAGCGGGAAGCTGGCTTCCCGGGGGCGGACAGGGTCCTGCATCAACTGCAGGCCAAGGATCATCGCCGTCGCCGTGTCGGCTTGCTTGGAGAAGGCAGAGCGCCGGTCCGGGAGGGGGTCGAACTGTTCGACGCGGACGACCGGATGGTTGGGCAAGTCACCTCGGGCAGTTTCGGGCCCAGCGTTGGCGCGCCCGTCGCCATGGCCTACGTCGTGGTGGAAGCCGCCGAGAAAGGCACTACGCTCTACGCCGATGTCCGCGGCAAGCGACTGCCGATGGTGATCAGTCCGATGCCTTTCGTGCCAGCCAACTATTATCGCGGCTGATTCGCTTAAAAGGCGGTGTCTCTCAAGTTTATACCGTTATCTTTCATGCCTCCCGAACAGGGAGGCATTTTTGGTTTCAGCACCCCTGCGCAGTACTCCAGAGAAGCCCTAGAGGATTCGACGAAAGGTCAGGTTGATGCGAACGCCGTCGATCGAACGCGGTGCCAGCGCATGTTGCCATCGGGATTGAGCACCGGGACCCATCAGCAGGAGGCTGCCGTGCGGTAGCCAGACGTTGAAGGCGCGACGTGACCTACCCGTTTTTTCCCGAAAGCGAAGAGGGCGCTCACTGCCCATCGAAAGC
>NZ_CALFQK010000163.1:0-9978 GCF_937921195.1 uncultured Salinicola sp. | reverse complement strand
CCATGCGGCGACCCGCTCGGTGGTCGCGGTGATCGAGAACACTGCCGGCCAGGGCTCGAATCTCGGCTTCAGGTTCGAACAACTGGCCGAGATCATCGAACAGGTCGACGACAAGACCCGCGTGGGCGCCTGCATCGATACCTGTCACGCCTTCGCCGCCGGCTATGACCTGCGCACCGAGGCGGACGCCACTGCAATGCTCGACGAGTTCGAGCGCGTGGTCGGCATTCAATACCTGCGCGGCATGCACCTCAACGATGCCAAGAGCGAGTTCGCCAGTCGGGTCGACCGCCACCACAGCCTCGGCAAGGGCAATATCGGCCTGCCGGGGTTCACCGCATTGATGCGCGATCCCCGCACCGATGACATACCGCTGATACTGGAAACCGTCGAACCGGCGATCTGGCCGGACGAAATCCAGTGGCTGCGCGATCAGCAGCACGCCGATTAACTTTTCAGGACAAGACCTCACCATGGATGGATTCTTCAACTGGCTCGGCGAAGCGATCGGCAACGTGATTCGTGCCGTGATCAATGGGCTGCACGGCGTTTTCGGCGGCCTGTGGCAGGCACTCGACGGCTTCGTCGAGGGATTGACCGGCTCACTGGGCATCAGCGACTCGGTCTTCAGCATCGCCGTGCTGGTGATTGGCGTGCTGCTGCTTGTCAGTGGCATCCGCTCACTGGTTCGCGGCGGCATCGTCGGCGGCATCGTCTGGCTGCTGCTGGGCCTGCTGATACTGAGCTGGCTGATTCGTTGAGTCGGGTGTCTTCCCGATGGCAACAATCGACGGGAAGACATGCCTATTCCTCCTGGGCCCCCGTGATCTCCTTGTCATTCCCCCTTTCGTCTACCACCTTGAGGTCGCAAGGTCACATTGATCGGTGACCGATTGACGACAGGTTCTGTCGTCGCGTCAGACAAGGAGACATCAGGATGAGTCAGTCACTCAAATCGCAGCAAGACGGCGTCGACGTCTACAGCCAGTTCATTGGCGGCCAATGGCTCACCGGTGACGGCGAACTGCTGGACGTGCTCAATCCCGCCACCGGCGAGGTCATTGCGCGGGCCCGACTGGCCGATGAAAAGCTGGCCGACCAGGCACTCCAGGCAGCCCAGGATGCGTTCCCCGCTTGGTCACGCAAGACCGCCGTCGAGCGCGCCGATCATCTCTACAGGCTGGTGGAGCTGATCCAGGAGAACCGGGACCGCCTGGCCCGGCTGATCACCACTGAGCAAGGCAAGCCGCTCTCCGAATCCGATGCGGACGTCGGCATGTGCTGCGACCTGATCCGCTTCGCGGCCGAGAATACCCGCCGGCTGGAAGGCGACATCATCCCGGCGGACGACCCCGACGAGCAGATCTGGATCCAGAAGGTCCCGCACGGCGTGGTGGTCGGCATCACCGCCTGGAATTTCCCCGCGGCGCTGATCGGCCGCAAGCTCGGCCCGGCCCTGGCGGCGGGCAACACCATCGTGCTCAAACCCTCGGAAGAGACCCCGCTGACCGCGCTCGAGCTGGTCGAACTGGCGCGTCAGGCCGGTATTCCCGACGGGGTGGTCAACCTGGTCAACGGTCGCGGTCGAGACATCGGCAATCACCTGATCCAGAGCCCGATCACCCAGCTGGTCAGCATGACCGGCAGCGTGCGCGGCGGCCGCGAGATCAACAAGGCCGCCGCCGAACATCTCAAGATCGTGCGTCTCGAGCTGGGCGGCAAGGCGCCGTTCATCGTGCTCGACGACGCCGATCTCGACCCGGCGGTCGACGCTGCCATCGCCTCGCGCTACAACAACTGCGGCCAGGTGTGCACCTGCAACGAGCGGATGTACGTGCAGTCCGGGATCTACGATCGCTTTCTGGAGCGCTTCAAGCAGCGCGTCGAGGCGCTCAAGGTCGGCAATCCGCTGACCGACAAGGACGTCGACATGGGGCCGAAGATCAACGCGAAAGAGCTCGACAAGATCCATGACATGGTCGAACACGCCCAGAACCAGGGCGCGCAGCTGCTGACCGGCGGCAAGCGACTGACCGGCGGTGACTACGACAAGGGCAACTACTACGCGCCGACGATCCTCACCAACGTCAACAATGACATGGACATCATGAAGGAGGAGATCTTCGGGCCGGTGGCGCCGATCATGAAGGTCGACGGTTTCGAACAGGCGATGGCGTATGCCAACGCCTCGGAGTACGGCCTATCCGCCTATGTATTCACCCAGAACGTGAAGCACCTGATGGCGCTGACCCGGGAGCTCGATTTCGGCGAGATCTACGTCAACCGTGGCGGCGGTGAGTCGGTCCAGGGCTTTCACAAGGGATACCGCAACAGCGGCCTTGGCGGCGAAGACGGCAAGTACGGGCTGGAAGCCTACGTCAAGAGCAAGACGATGTACGTGCACTATTCCTGATCGAAGCACCGACTTTTCCTCGAACTCTCCCGCTAACGGGCCGCCAGTGGCGGCCCGTTCTCGTTACCGGCTATCGCTCTGCTAGCACTGCCCAAGCGACGGCAGCACGTGGTCGCGATAGCACCACAGGATGAACACCCCGGTGACGACCATGACGAGCGCCACGCCCAGCAGGATCGAACCCGTCGCCAGAAAACCGGCCGTCGCGCTGACGAGCAACCCGCCCAGCGGCTGGGTGAAATTGTTGAGCATCACTACCAGCCCCGTCGTCTTGCCGAAGTCTTCCGAGGGGATGACCCGACGGCGCAGGCTGCGAATCGAGACGCTGAACATCTTGTCGAAGCCGATCACCAGCAGGAAGCCGATCGCGTAGAGCGGCGAGATCGCGGTCACGCTCGCCATCAGCCCGCCCAGCGCCATCGCCGCATAGGCCAACAGCCCCAGCCGGTCCGCCGGTATCAGCGACCTTGCCGTGAACAGCAACACCAAGATCGTGGCCAGCGCGCCGCCGGCCTGCAGCACGCCATAGTAGATTTCGCCGTGGTTCTGAACGCCGGTGACAATGGCGGGCGCCGTTGCCAATAGCGTTCCCAGCAACAGGTTGACGGCCATCGCCAGGCCGATCGAGGCCGGCAAGGCGGGGCTGGTGCGCAGGTGACGGCCGGCGATCAGCAGCGCCCGATACCCGTTGGGCGAATCCGATCGCGGCATCGGCAGCTCGGGCCGAGCCCCGCGCTGCCAGCGCCACACCGCGAAATCGCTCAGCGCGAACCCGAGCGCGATCACCACCACCACCGCCTCCCACTCGAGCCGCGCCAATAGCGCCGCCGCCACCAGCGGGCCAAGTACCGTCCCCACCTGGTCGAACAGTTGAGCGTGGGAGACGAGTCGCTCGTAGCGGGTTGCACCGAAGGCCTGCACCAGCAGCATCTCTCGCGCCATGACGCCCTGGGTCGACAGTACGCCGACCAGCGCCGACAGGCCGATCAACCATGCCACATGGGGTGCCGCCAGATAGCCCAGGATCGCCGCGATGCATGTCGCCATGCGCCAGCGCTGGCTCGACCGCAGCAACCGATCGTTGCGATGACGGTCGCAGAGCTGACCGCACAGCGGAAAGGCCAGAAACCGTGGCAGGGTCTCGAAGAAAAATGCCAGCCCCGACCAGGCGACACTGCCGGTCAGCCGATAGATCACCAGCGGTACCAGAAACAGCAGCATCTGGTCCGCCAGTCGCGACAGCAGCAGCGAAACGAAGAAATGACGGTTGGACGATGTCATCCGCCGGACGCTCCCTCCAGGTTCCTATTACCGGCGGCAACCGCCAAGCCGCGGAGCCGCTCGCCGGGCGCGACCGGAGTCGACCTGGCGAGAGCCGCCATCAGGCATCCGCCAGCGCACGTTCCACCATCTCATAGACGTTGGGCGAGAGCTTCTCGGCACGAATGCGTTCGAGCTCGGCCTTCATCAGCGCCTGGCGCTCGTCGTCGAAGCGCTGCCAGCGGGTCAACGGGGTGATGATGCGCGCGGCGATCTCCGGGTTGAGTCGGTTGAGTTCGATCACGACGTCCGCCAGCAGCTTGTAGCCCTCGCCATCGAGCCGATGGAAGTTGACCCGGTTCTGGGCGAAGGCACCGATCAGCGCGCGCACCTTGTTGGGGTTCTTCATCGAGAACAGCGGATGCCCCATCAGGAAGCGCACGCGATCGAGTACGTCGGGCTGGGGGCGGGTGACCTGGATCGTGAACCATTGATCCATCACCAGCGGATCGTGAGCCCATTTCTCGCCGAACGCCTTGAGTGCCGGCTCGGCCAGATCGGTACGGTCGCTGTGCGCCAGCAGCGTCAACGCGGCGCGGACGTCGGTCATGTTGGCGCCCCGCTCCAGCTGCTGCTGGGTGAGGCCGATGGCTTCATCGTCCTCGATACTCATCAGGTAGGCCAGGGCGACGTTCTTGAGGCGACGGCTCGCGATCTGCTCCGGCGTCGGCGCGTAGGGCTCGTCACTCAGGTTGTCACGGTAGACGGCGAGAAAGTCGTCGCGCAGCTGCCAGGCCAGCGACTGGCGCACGAACTCGCGGGCGGCATGGATGGCGTCGACATCGACCACCGGCTGCTGTTCGGCGATGTACGCCTCCGACGGCAGCGTCAGCATCTCCGCCAGCACCGCCTTGTCGTCACCGGGCTCGTTGAGCAAGCTGCGGTACGCCTCGACCAGGCGCACGTCCATCACCTTCTCGACGCCGTTCCGATGCGCGGCGATCAGGTCGTCCAGCGCCAGCATGGTCAGACGCTGGCCCGCATCCCAACGATTGAAACCGTCGGAGTCGTGGGTCAGCAGGAACGCCAGCTCCTCGCGGGAGTAGGGATAGCGCAGCTTCACCGGCGCCGAGAACCCGCGCAGCAGCGACGGCACCGGCGCCTCTTCGACGTCGGTGAAGACGAACGTCTGCTCGGCTTCGCGCAGATGAATGACGGCATCTTTGCCCCGTTTCTCACCGTCCAGCGTCAGGGTCAGGTCGTGGCCGGACTTGGTCCCCACCAGGCCCATGCGAACCGGAATGTGGAGCGGCAGCTTGTCGGTCTGTCCCGGCGTCGCCGGAGTGCGCTGCGACAGGCGCAGATGATATTCGCAGTTGGCGTAATCGTACTCGCCATGGGCGTCCACCTCCGGCGTTCCTGCCTGCGAGTACCAGCGCAGGAACTGTTCGAGGTCGAGGCCGGACACTTCCGCCATGCAGGCGACGAAGTCCTCGATCGTCACCGCCTGGCCGTCGAAGCGCTCGAAGTAGAGATCGCTGCCGCGGCGGAAATCCTCCCATCCCAGCAGGTGGCGCAGCATGCGCACCAGTTCCGCGCCCTTCTCGTAGATGGTCAGGGTGTAGAAGTTGGATATCTCGATGTAGTGATCGGGACGGACGGGATGGGCGGTGGGTCCGGCGTCCTCGGCGAACTGGGCGGTACGGAAGAACGAGACGTCCTCGATCCGCTTGACCGCGGCCGAATTGACATCGGCGGAGAAGGTCTGGTCGCGGAAGACGGTGAAGCCCTCCTTCAGCGAGAGCTGGAACCAGTCGCGGCAGGTGACCCGGTTGCCCGACCAGTTATGGAAGTATTCATGGGCGACGATCCCCTCCACCCGCTGGAAGGTAGCGTCATTGGCAGTCTGCGGATGGGTCAGCACCGCCGCCGAGTTGAAGATGTTGAGACCCTTGTTCTCCATCGCCCCCATGTTGAAGTCGTTGACGGCGACGATCATGAAGCGGTCGAGATCGTACTCGCGACCGTAGGTCTCTTCGTCCCACTGCATGGAGCGCTTGAGCGAGGCCATGGCGTGCTCGGTCTTGTCGAGGTTCTCCGGCTCGACCCAGATCTGCAGCAGCACATCGCGGCCGCTCATGGTGGTGTAGTGGTCCTCGACCTTCTCCAGGCTGCCGGCGACCAGCGCGAACAGGTAGCTGGGCTTGGGGTGCGGGTCTTCCCAGGTCACGAAGTGGCGATTGTTGGGCAGTTCGCCCTTCTCCACCGGATTGCCGTTGGAGAGCAGCACCGGCAGCGAATCGCGGTCGCCGATCACCGTGGTCGAGAACGTCGCCATCACGTCCGGACGATCGGGGTAATAGGTGATACGGCGAAACCCTTCCGGCTCGCACTGGGTGCAGAACATGCCATTGGAGCGATACAGCCCCTCCAGTGCGGTATTGGCGTCGGGATCGATCTCGACCTCGGTATCGAGCAGGAAGCGCTCCGGTACGGTGGCGACGGTCAGCTTGCCGTCGCCGACCTCGAACTCCCCCGGCTCCAGCGTCTGGCCGTCGATGGCGATACGGATCAGCTCGAGCTCGCCACCGGCCAGTTCCAGCGGCAGGCCGGTCTCATTGTCATCGGGCTCGCGATCGGGATGGCGTTCCATATGCAAGCGCGCCTTGACCCGGGTAGCGGACGGCGCGAGATCGAAGGTGAGCTCGGTGTGCGTGACGCGGTACGCCGGCGGCAGATAGTCCTTGAGATAGGTCGCTTGCATCCCAGACATGACAACGCTCCTTGTGGAAGTGGGCAGGTCGCGACGGCGGATCGAATCCGAAAACGGGCCCGCCGCCCGACGATCGAGCACCATTCTACCCGCGTGACCGGAACGATATCGAATCAGGATCGCGCCCGGAGAAGACGGGCGGGATGTAAAGCAACGAAGGGAGGAGAAGAGAGACGCGGATACCGGCCCCGGGCTCAGCGGCGCTCGGGAGCCTCTTCCGACCACACCCCGCGCACCGGACACTGCAGGCTCGGCAAGGGCCGCGTCACGATCCAGAGCGCCAGCCCCGCCAGACCCACGATCAGGCCGAGCTTGAGCGGCCAGAGGGAGACGGTGAAGGCGATGATCGCACACGAGACACCGAGCATGATCACGGCCATGATCTTGGCGTGCCTGGGGATGGCACGCTCGCGTTCCCACGACTGGATCGGCGGGCCGAAGCGCGGATGGTTGCGAATCCAGTTGGCAAAGCGCGGAGAACCTCGCGACGCCAGCCACACCGCTGCGAGCATGAAACAGGTGGTCGGCATTACCGGCAGGAACAGACCGATCACGCCCAGCGCAAAGCTGATGGCGGCCAAGGTGACATAGATGGCATTACGCATGCCGGACATCCCCACTGCGATGGATCGAGGCGCCGCCCGAAGAGGACGCTTGTTCCGGTAGTGTAAACCAGCCTCCTCCCTGCCCTCCAATCTCCGTCGATGGAAAACGCCAATGTTGACGATAGCGAAACCGTCCGTTCGCCTGGAGACGGCTAGTGTGGCCCGGTCTTCGGCGTAGGCTGTCGGTAATGCCCATGTTCACGGAAGCGACTGCCATGACGATGCGCCAGGTGCTCTATCTCTCCCACGGCTCCCCGGACCTCAGCCTGATTGACCATCCGGCCCGCGCCTTCCTGGCCGACCTCGGCGAGCGGTTGCCCAAGCCCTCGGCCGCGCTGGTGATCTCGGCGCATTTCGAAGCGCCGGGGCTGGTGCTGGGCAGTGCAGCGACGCCCGCTACCTGGCACGACTTCCACGGCTTCGCCGATGCCCTCTATCGGATGCATTACCCGGCTCGCGGCTTGCCCGAGATGGCCGGATCGTTGGCGGCCGGGCTCAATGACAGCGGGATCGATACGCGACTCGATCCCGAGCGGGCGCTGGACCATGGTATCTGGTCGCCACTCTCGCTGCTGTGGCCGGGCGCCGATGTGCCGTTGATACCGGTCAGCGTGCCCATGGCGGCCGATACCGCGACCCAGCTTCGGATAGCGGCAGTATTGGGCCGATGGGCCGCAGCCAACGACCTGATGCTGATCGGCTCCGGTGCCGCCACCCACAACCTCGGCGCCCGGCACTTCGTCCACGACGCCCCGGATACCTGGGCCAGGCAGTTTCACGACTGGGTCATCGACGTCGCCGCACGCGGCGATCTCGACGCGCTGAGAGCGTGGCGGGATGCGCCGAACGCCCGCTACGCGCACCCGACGCCCGAGCACTTCCTACCGTTGTTGATGTGCGTGGGTGCCATGGAGGGCCGACCGCTTCGGCCTCTTCACGAGAGCTTCATGTTCGGCAATCTGAGCATGCTGGCGCTGGGTAGCGAGGCTGTCGCTGCCTGAACTCCATCCCGTGATTCCACGCTTCAAGACCCGTTTCAGGGTGAGTAATTATCCATGACGCGCTGATACTGACTCGGCGCCGCACCGATGTGACGACGAAAGAAGCGTGTGAAATGCCCCTGCTCGGAGAAACCCAGTTCCTGGGCCAGATTTCCCAGAGAGCCTTGGCGATTGTCGGCCAGCCACTGAAACGCGGAACTCATACGCCCCATGTTGGCCAGCATCTGGGGGGTCATGCCCGTCGTTTTCTTGAACAGCGAGAAGAAATGCGCGCGTGATAGTCCACACTGTCGAGCAATCAGATCGAGATCCAGCTCGCCCGGCGCGGATTCGAGAATGAGCCCGATGCCTCGTCGGATACGGACGTCGTAGAAATCGCCCGCAGTACCCGCCTTCAACCTGGCCAGATGATGCCAATCGGAGTGCTTTTCGACGATCGATATCAAGAGATCGAACAGCAGGCTCTCCATTTTTTCCCGGGGCATCGGCCCAAACCCGAGCATCTCGCCGATCAGGATATCCGCCTGACGACGCATGCGGGGGGTCAGTTCGATACACGGCTGCACGAAAAAATCGGGGCGAGCGCTGGTCGAGAGATCCGTTTGAAGCGCTGCGAGCCAGCGTGGTTCGATATACAGTGCCAGAATCACGCTTTCGGATACGCCGGCCTGGTGGTCGTAATAGTGAGGTTCCCAGGCGTTGACGAGCACGGCGGTGTGATCGGTGAGCGGTAGTCGACGCCCGCGCACCGAGAAATAGGTGTTCTGCCCGGTGGCCTTGATGAGGACGTGACACTCGGAATGGGCATGAGGCACCAGCGGCTCGTCCATATCCAACAAGGCGATTCGTCCGAACCCCCCATGAAAGATTCGATAAGCATTCGACATAGTGCCTCTCGGTCATCCCGATTATGTTGATGGCCAACAGCCCACAATATCACTCCGAAGCCGATCCAACGGTGGTATTGGACCAAAGATGAAACCGCTCACGAAGCGATGATTACCTGACGTCACGCCATCCCGATCTCGCCAGGTACCACCGCGCCTGCCTGTCACCGATGCACCGCCTAGACCCGGCTGCCGTCGACAGGAGCGTTCTCTCCCGGCGTTGCCGATACGCCATCGACGGGGGCCTCGCGCAATATGGCCGATACTGCGATGCCAGCGACCAACGCCCAGAATGGTGAACTGATTCCCAACAGACTTAATTTGCTCATCGCCACTACCAGGGCCACGAAGGCCCCGATTTGATAACCGAACTGTTTGTTGAAGGCTTGCTGGAAAGCCGCCAGCAGCACACCGATCATCGCCACACCGGCAACACTGGCAATCAACGCCTTGGGCAGCGCCATGATCAGCGGCACCGCACCGCCCGCGAACAACCCGAAGGCGCAAAACAGCACGCCATTGACCAGCGTCGCGCCATAACGCTTTTCACGGTCGGCGCCGGCTTGATCGGAGGCGCAGATCGCCGTCATCGGTCCGGCAATGTTGGCGTTGTGCCCGCCGAGCAGCCCGGCCACAATGCCGCCGATGCCGCTGATGATCGTCATCGCGTTGACCGGCGGCCGATATCCCTCGGCTAGCAGGACCCCCGTCGCCTGGGCGTTTTCCGCCCCAAGCACCAGCGCTGCCAGCGGGATCGATATCGCCACGAAGGCATCGAACGAGAAATTCGGCCAGGTGAACTGTGGCGCCACCATCGCGATATCTACGCCACCGGTCTGAATGGCACCCGTGAAATAGGCCATCAGAAAGCCCACTACCGCAGCGACCAGTACCGGGGGAACGGACTTCAAAAAGCGTGATGTCAGAAAGAAGGCAACGAGCGCCATTCCGGCAATCAGCGGCGCGGCGCCCACCGAGTCGACGGCCCCGACGCCGAAGCGAATCAACGCCCCGGCGATCATCGCCATGACGATCGGCA
>NZ_CALFQK010000162.1:0-33631 GCF_937921195.1 uncultured Salinicola sp. | reverse complement strand
TCGAAGAAGATGAACAGGCTGATGGCCGCGAGACCGAACGAGATCGGCATGCCGATGACGATACAGATGGCCAGCCCTATCAGAATGCTCCATAGAATCATGGTGTCTTGCTCCGGAACAGGGAGAACAGGGCGATGGTGTTGGCGATGATCGTCAGGATCGCCATCACCGGCATGGCGCTGTACAGAAACGTCTGCGGGATGCCCAGCATCGGCGTGGCGCTGGTGTAGCCCGAGATGACGTCGTTGAACCCCAGCAGGATGCAGATGCAGACGACATAGATGATGGCGATGCTCAGCAGTACGGCGGCCTTGCGCAGCCCGGCGGGCGCCTTGTCGCGGAAGAAGGTGACCGCCACATGCTCGTTGCCGAGGCTGCCGACGCCGGCGCCGAGCAGCACCAGCCAGATGAAGAGCACCCGGGAGAGCTCCTCGGCCCAGGTGTAGGAATAGTTGAGGACGAAGCGGCCAAAGACGTTGGCCGTGACACAGAACACCACGCCCAGCACTAGCAGCCCGGCGGCGATTTCCAGCGTTTGGCGTAGCCAGCCCAGGAGACCCCGGGCGGAAGGCGAGTCGGCATTCATCATGACCTCCGTGATCACGCAATCGCCGCAGGCGCGAGTCGGCGCCTGCGGCGAACCGGGTACTTACTGAGCCTGGGACTCAGCGCGAATACGGTCGATCAAGTCGCCGCCGATCTTGTCACGCCAATCGTCGTAGACCGGCGCCAGATCCTCCTGGAAGGTCGCGATCTGCTCCGGCGTCAGTTCGGTGACCTGCATGCCCTGATCTTTCAGCTCCTGCTTGATCTGGTCATTGAGGGTCCGGCTGACCTGACGCTCGTAGTCGCCCATCTGCTTGGCCGCCTCGCGCAGCAGTTGCTGATAGCTCTCCGGCAGCCGGTTCCAGAAGCGCTCGGACACCAGCGTGATGAACGGCGTGTAGACGTGGTTGGTCTCGGTGGCGTACTGCTGCACCTCGTTGAACTTGGAGGATTCGATGGTGATCCACGGATTCTCCTGGCCGTCGACGACTCCCTGCTCCAGCGCGGTGAACAGTTCGGCGAAGGACATCGGGGTCGGGTTGGCGCCCAGCGTGCGCCAGATGTCCAGGTGGATCGGGTTCTGCATGGTCCGAACCTTCAAGCCATCCAGATCCGAGGGGGAGGTCACCGCCTGCTTGCTGTTGGTCAACTGGCGATAGCCGTTCTCGGCCCAGCCGATGGCGACCAGTCCCTTGGTGGAGGCGTCCTTCAGCATCTGCTGACCGATCTCCCCGTCCAGTACCTTGTCGGCGATTTCCGGTGTCGGGAACAGGAACGGCAGGTCGAACACGGCGAACTGCGGGAACATGCTGACCATGGGGGAGGTGGACGGCGCGGTCATCTCCAGCGTGCCGGCCTGGAGGGCACTGACCGACTGCAGGTCGTCGCCCAGCTGCGCGCTATGGAACGCCTGCACTTGGATATGACCGTCACTGCGTTGCTCGACGATCTTCTTGAAGTACTCCAGGCCGCGATACTGGGCGCTGGACTGGGTCAGGCCGATATTGAACTTGAGGCTGTAATCGTTGCCGTCACCCTCGACGACATCGCCGGTCACCTCCGGAAATGGCGGCATTTCGGTAGCGGCGGTGGCAGAGAGGCTAGTCAGACCCAGGACCGTTGCCATCACCAGCGTCGTCAACCGGGAACGGGCACGACTGGGGCGCGGAGTGGTGGGGAAGGATGTGATTGTTGTCATCTTCAGCTCCATAGCTTTGGTGGCGCTTCTCGCGTGAGTGGCATGAATAGCGTGAGTGACTTGCTGCATGGCGACGCCGGTCTCGGCGGCGTCCGAATGCTCTGGGGGCGGGCGTCCGGTGACAAGGGCTATTGCCAGGCGCTGCCGCCTGGAAAGCGGTGGGCATCGAGTGAACTGGCTTTCATGGTGACGCCGTAGCCGGCGGCGTCCGGTACCTGGTAGTGCCCGCGATCGATCCGAACCGGGTCGACGAAGTGCTCGTGGAGGTGGTCGACGTACTCCAGCAGGCGACCCTCGAGCGAGCCGGAAACGGCGATGTAATCGAACATGGAGATATGCTGGGTGTACTCGCACAGGCCCACGCCGCCGCCATGGGGGCAGACCGGGATGTCGTACTTCGCGGCCATCAGCAGCACCACGATCACCTCGTTGAGTCCGCCCAGGCGGGCGGCATCCAGCTGGCAGAAATCGATCGCGTCCGCCTGGAAGAGCTGCTTGAACATCACCCGGTTATGGCAGTGCTCGCCCGTGGCGACGCCGATCGGTGCCAGCCGGTGGCGAATCTCGGCATGCCCGAGCACGTCGTCCGGGCTGGTGGGCTCCTCGATCCAGTGTGGCCGGAACTCGGCCAGCCTTCGCATGTTGGCGATCGCCTCATCGACGTCCCACATCTGATTGGCGTCCATCATCAACAGGCGCTCTTCGCCGATCTCCTCGCGCAGGATCCGGGCCCGTCGTCGATCCTCTTCGATGTCGCCGCCGACCTTCTGCTTGAAGTGCTCCCAGCCAGACGCGATAGCCTCCCGGCACAGCGAGCGCATCTTCTCCTCGGAGTAGCCCAGCCAGCCGGCGGAGGTGGTGTAGGCTGGATAGCCGTGCTCGCGCATGAAGGCCTCGCGCTCGGCCTTGCCCGCTTCGCGGCGCTTGAGCAGGCCGATCGCCTCTTCCGGCGTCAAGGCATCGGTGACGAAGCGGAAATCGAGACAGCGGACCAGCTCCTCGGGCGTCATGTCGGTCAGCAGCTTCCACACCGGCTTGCCTTCCCGCTTGGCCCACAGGTCCCAGATCGCGTTGATCATCGCCGAGCAGGCCAGATGAATGACGCCTTTCTCCGGCCCCAGCCAGCGCAACTGACTGTCCCCGCTGGTGAGCTCCCGCCAGTACGCGCCCATGTCGGCGGTGATGTCCGCCAGCGAACGTCCCTCCAGGCGCGTCGCCAGCGACTCGACGGCGGTGACGCATATCTCGTTGCCGCGTCCGATGGTGAAGGTCAGGCCGTGGCCGGTAATACCGTCGTCGGCATCGGTGTGCAGGATGACGTAGGTGGCTGAGTAGTCCGGCGCGGCGTTCATCGCATCCGATCCGTCCAGCTCGCGGGAGGTCGGAAAGCGGATGTCCTGAACTTCGACGCGTTGAATCGTGGGCATGCCGAGGAGATTCCTTGCCTGGAGAGGATGGGATGGGGAGTTCGTGGCCTGGACGCCATTCAATACCGGAAAGTCACACGCTTTTTTGTCTTCTATTTTTAAAAAATCCAAAAGATCATTTTTGGATATCAGTCGAAAGTATGGGGTGGTTATTGCCGGTCATTCGGTAGCCTAATCGGCGCTCGTGACCGGTGGCTAATCGTTTTTTTTGCAACCCCGATAACCGGGGGTTATTGTCTTTGACCAAAGGATTATGCGGGGTAGTATCGATGTCCAACGATAGTCGTATTCACGTCAAGGGCTGGTTGCGCATCAAGCACCTCGTGCTGCTCGTCACGCTGGATGAGAGTCGCAATCTCCACGCCACGTCGCGCCATATGAACATGAGTCAGCCCGCGGCCAGCAAGATGCTCAAGGACATCGAGACCTTCTTCGGCATGACGCTCTTCTATCGCCAGCCACGCCACATGGAGATCACCGACGCCGGGCGGTTGCTGGTGCGCTACGCCCGCAGCATCCTCAACGATACCGATCGCCTGATCGACGATCTCGTCTCGCTGCGGGAGGGAGGGTACGGCAAGCTCGTCATCGGCTCGGTGCCGGGAGCGGCGCCGCTGCTGCTGCCCAAGGCGATCACCTCGATCAAGGCGCGGCGTCCGCAACTGGCGGTGAGCCTGTTCGAGAACTCCAGCGACCGGCTGCTGGCGGACCTGGAGTACAAGCGCCTGGACGTAGTGATCGGGCGCGTGACGGAACACGCCCAGCACCACCTGTTCGACTTCATGCCCCTGCAGGCGGAGCCGGTCTCGATCGTGGTCAGGGCGGGGCATCCGCTGTGCGAACGCCCCCCGGGTCTGGGCGAGATCGTGCGCTGGCCCTGGGTACTGCATCCCATGAGCAGCCCGATGCGAGGGTTGTTCGAGGTGGCGCTGGCGGAGTCGGGCGTGGCTTCCCCCCGCAACGTGGTGGAAACCACGTCGACACAGACGACGCTGCAACTGGTGAGCTCATCGGACGCCATCGCCCTGCTGCCGACGTCGGTGCTCAAGACCGCGATCTCGGCGGGCAAGTTCACCGCGCTGCCGCTGGTGATCGGCGAACCGCTGGGCTATTACGGCGTGCTGACCCGCAAGGGGGAAGAGATATCGGACGTGGTCGGCGAGTTCATCGATACCCTGTTGATGCGCGGCGACGTCTGAGCGCCGTCGGTTCGACGACGGCGCTCGCTGCGCTCTTGCGGCGGGCGGGGCGTTCGCGATCGATGTCAGCGCTGGCCGAGATGGGCCAGCAGGGCGCGAATACCGAAGGTCCAGGGTGGCAGCCGATCGCTGCGATCGACGACGTTGGTCAGCGCGCCCAGCCGGGACGTCGAGATCGTCACCCGGTCGCCCACGTGATGGGTGAAGCCCTGGCCCTCGCCATCCCGGTCCTGGATCGGCGAGAACATGGTGCCGAGGAACAGCATGAAGCCGTCGGGATACTGGTGGTGGGTACCGTAGGTCTGCGCCACCAGGTCGAGCGGATCGCGGCTGATTTCGCGCATGTCGCTCTCGCCCTCCAGCACGAAGTCGTCGTCCACCCCCTCGATGCGTAGCGAGACCCGGGCGTTGCGCACGTCGTCGATGCCGAAGTGTTCGTCGAAAAGGCGGATGAAGGGGCCGATCGAGCAGGAAGCGTTGTTGTCCTTGGCCTTGCCCAGCAGCAGGGCGCTGCGGCCCTCGATATCGCGCAGATTGACGTCGTTGCCGAGGGTCGCGCCACGCACCCGGCCCTCGGCGTCCACCGCCAGCACGATCTCCGGCTCCGGATTGTTCCATTGGGAGGCGGGGTGCAGGCCGACTCGCGCACCGTGGCCGACGGCGGACAGCGGCTGCGCCTTGGAGAACACCTCGGCATCGGGGCCGATGCCCACTTCCATGTACTGCGACCAGCCGCCACGGGCTTGCAGCTCGGCCTTCAGCGCCATGGCTTCCTCCGAACCGGGCTCGATCCGCGACAGGTCGCCACCGATCAACGCCTGGATCTCCTCGCGCAGCTCGGCGGCACGCTTGAGGTCGCCACCGGCCTGCTCCTCGATCACCCGCTCCAGCAGGCTGACGGCGAAGGTCACGCCGCAGGCCTTGATCGCCTGCACGTCGCAGGGGGCCAGGAGATAGGGCGCCTGCGGTATATCCGCATGGCTGTTGGCGAGCACTTCGGCCAGGGTGCCGACGGTGTCGCCGGGCGCTTCGCGAACGAGCCAGGTCGCGTCGTCGCGTTCCAGCAGGTCGGCCATGGTCGCCACGTGGCGGGAGAGGTCGACCAGCGTATCGCCGCGCAGCGCCACCGGCGCCGGCCCGGCCCGGCCGCCGGCGCTCTCCAGCCAGACGCGACCCACCAGCAGGGCGCGATCGGCATCGTCGGGCAGGCAATGCCCGGCCTGGCGTTGCGGGGAAAGGGAGTCGGGATCGTTGAATGAGGCCATGTAGCGGTGAGCTCCTGTCGAGTCGAGAGGGAAAGTGGGATTGCTTCAGCCGAACGCGGTATTGCCCGATAGCGACGAGTCTGCCACGGCCTCGCGCATGGCCTCCACCACGTCCGGTGGTAAGGGGATGCCGTTGTCCAGATAGTCCCGGCGGCGGGCGAGGCCGGACTGACCCGGCAGGCGCACCGGCCGCTCGGGATCGCGCGGCCGGCTGCCGAGGCAGCGTCTGGCGATGTGGTCGGTCTCGTCGAGGAAGGAGTCCGTGCCACCGAAACGGGCCGGATCGATCACCATGACCATCACCGACGCTCCCCAGCCCTGCGGGGAGTCCTTGCGGCCGTAGCCGGAAAGGGCCGACGTCAAGGCTTCGACCATCAGCCCCAGCGCAAAGCCCTTGTGGCCGAAGGCGAGTTCGCCCAGGGGCAGGATGCTCCCCTCCGGGGAGGCGAAATAGTCCTCGGGATCGTCACTGACCTCGCCGTGGCCGGTGAGAATCGCCGGGTGGCCGAGCCTGTCGCCGGCGGCACGGGTCTTGCCCACGGTGCCGTTGGTGATCGTCGACATGCTGACGTCGATCAGTAGCGGCTGTTCGCGCCCGGGGATACCGATCGCCAGCGGGTTTGGGGTGTAGACCCGGTCCAGGCCGCCGAACGGTGCGACCGAGGCGACCGCCGGATCCGAGGTCAATATCAGCGGAACCAGGTTGGCCTCGACCAGCGGTTGCAGATACGCCGCCAGGCACGCGATGTGGTGCGACCGCTTGAGACTGACCATCCCGATCCCGAACGTAGTGGCCGCGTCGCGACAGTGGTCCAGCGCGCGTTGCACCAGGTACGGACCCAGCAGGTAGTGGCCGTCGAACAGCGCCGCGACCGGGCTGTTCTCCTGGATCTCGAGCCGGCTGTGATCGCCGCAGGCATGGCCCGCCTTGAGATCCTTGAGATAGCCATTGGCCAGTTTCACGCCGTGGGTGTGGTGGCCGAGCAGGTCGCCCTCGACCAGGATGCGCGCGGTGGTTTCCGCCACATCGGCGCTGGCGCCGTTCTCGGTGAACAAGGTGAACAGCGTGGCGCGCAGGGTATCGGCGTCGTAGCGTGTCATGAGGACCTCGGTGTCTGGTCGGTTTGCGCCGGGCGGCGCCAGTGTCGGAATAGGCGAATCAGCGTGGGCAGCGCCCAGATCAGAATGACCAGCGCGCCCAGCGCGGCGCTGATCGGCCGTTCGAAGAAGGCCAGCAGGTCGCCGTTGGATTTCAGCATCGAACTCATGAAGCTGTTCTCCAGCGTGCCGCCGAGCACCAGGCCCAGGATCGCCGGCGCCATGGGAAAGTCATTGCGGGCCAGCACGAACGCCACCAGCCCGATGATCAGCATGATCCAGATGTCGGTGATCGAGTTGTTGATGGCGAAGGCGCCGACGATGCAGAAGCTCAGAATTACCGGCATCAGCAGCTTGCGCGGGGTCAGGATGAACACCTTCGAGGCGCGAATGGCGAGGTAGCCGATCGGCAGCATGATCAGGTTGGCGACGAAGAATACCGTGAACAGCGCATAGACCTGGCCGCCGCCGTTCATGAAGATCGTCGGCCCCGGGTTCATGCCCTTCATGTAGAGCACGCCGATGACGATGGCGGTGATGGTGTCGCCCGGTATGCCGAACACCAGCGCCGGTACCCAGGCACCGCTGATGCCGGAGTTGTTGGCGGAGCTGGCATCGACGATGCCCTCGATATGGCCGGTGCCATATTTCTCCTTCTCCTTGGAGCGACTCTTGCCCAGCGCATAGGCGATCCACGCGGCGATATCCGCACCCGCGCCAGGCAGCGCACCGATCAGCGTGCCCAGCGAACTGCCGCGCAGGATGTTGCGCCAGTAGGTCTTGACGTGCCCCGGAGCGTTGGCGAACACGCTGTCCTTGGCCATTACCGGGACGCTGCGCGCTTCGGCCCGCGAGCCGTAGAACATCATGATCTCGTTGAGCGCAAACATGCCGATCATCACCGGGATGAAATTGATGCCGGCCATCAGGTCGGGCACGCCGAAGGTGAAGCGCGGCGCGCCGCTCATCATGTCGAGACCGACGGTCGACAGCAGCAGTCCCACGGTCAGCGACAGGAACGCTTTGACCCGGGAACCGATGGCGATGAAGATCGAGCTGCTCAAGCCCAGCAGGGCGAGCCAGAAGTACTCGAACGAGCTGAAGTTGAGCGCCATTTCGGCCAGCGAGGGGGAGACGAAGACCAGCACCATGGTGCCGAACAGCCCGCCGATGACGGAGCAGATCAGGTTGGTGCCCAGCGTTTCCCGGGCGCGGCCCTTCTGGGCGAGACGATAGGATTCGCCGACATAGGCCGCAGATGCCGGCGTGCCGGGGATGTTGAGATAGGTTCCGGGAATGTCACCGGCGAAGATCGCCATCGCCGAGGTCGCCACGATGGCGGCAATGGCCGGGGTGGCATCCATGTAGAACGTGATCGGCACCAGCAGAGCCACTGCCATGGTGGCGGTCAGGCCGGGAATGGCGCCCACGAAGAGTCCGAAGACGGCCGCCGCGACGATGACCAGCATCGTCTGGACGTTGAACACCATTGCCAGGCCTTGCAGAAAGGAGTCCATGAGCAATCACCAGGCTAGGGTAGGATTTGAGACAGCAGGGTGCCTTCCGGCAGCGGGATCAGCAGATAGCGTGAGAACAGCAGGTAGATCGCCGCCGCGACGACCAGCGACACGACCAGCGAGAGCCACGGCCTGGCGCCGCGCAGCAGCATCAGGATCAGCATGCTCAGCGCCATGCACAATGGGGCGCCCAGCCACTCGCTGGCGAGGATGTAAAAGACGATCAGCGCGCAGGGCAGCAGCGAGATCAGCAGGCCGCGGTAGTCGTATCGCGGCGTCTGGGAACGTGGGCCGGCGAACGCGATCCTGAGTTGGCCTATCCGGGTCAGCGCCAGCACCAGTCCGCCGATCACCATTCCCCCGCCGATCAGCGAGGGGAACAGCGAGGGGCCATACTGGAGGGCCGGCATGGTCGGGTAGGTCTGGGCGACGGCGATGACCACGCCGCCGCCGATCACGAACGCCAGTCCGAGCAGGAAGTCTCTCATGAGGTCGTCTCCCGTTCGGATCGTGGGATCACTTGGCCAGTCCCACCTGCTCGACGATCTTGCCGAAGCGCTCGTCCTGCTCGGCCATGAGCTTGCCGAAATCCTCCGCCCCGCGCCATTCGGTACCGAAGCCCTGCTTGGCCATGAAGTTCTGGTAGGTGTCGCTGTTGTAGGCGTCCTCGATCGCCGTCTCCAGGGTCTCGACGACCGCCGGGTCCATGCCCTTGGGGCCGGCGATGCCGCGCCATTCGCCGATGGTGTAGTCGGTGCCGAGTGCCTCCTTCAGGGTGGGCACGTCGGGGAAGCTATCGAGCCGCTCCGGCGCCATGATCGCCAGGCTCCTGGCCTTGCCGGCTTCGATCATCGAGCGCCCTTCGGGAACCGAGCTGGGCACGATATCGATGCTGCCCGCGGCCATCTCGGTCATCGCCGGCGCGGCGCCCTGGCTGGGAATCCAGGAGACACGATCGGCTTCCAGGCCCTGGTCGAGCAGGAAACCGGCGAAGGCCAGGTGCCACACGCCGCCCTGACCGGTACCGGAGGCGGTGTAGGTTCGCGCGGGCTCGGCCTTGATCTGGTCGACCAGCGTCTGGACGGAGTCGAAGGGGCCGTCGGCGGCCACCTGAATACCGGCGTAGTCGTAGTTGATCTGGGCGATGGGGGTGTAGTCCTCGTAGGTCAGCTGCGTCAGCCCCTGCCAGTGCATCATGTTGATCTCGCCGGTGATCAGACCGAGCGTGTAGCCATCGGGCTTGGCCATGGCCATGGCGGTGTGTCCCACCACGCCGCTGCCGCCGGTTCGGTTGACCACGTTGACGGTCTGGCCCAATTGCTCTTCCAGGGCGGCGGCGATGGTTCGCGCGGTCGCATCGGTCCCGCCGCCAGCCGCCCAGGGGACGATCAGCGTGATCGGTTTTTCGGGGTAGTCGGCCAGCGCCGGCAGCGGCAGCAGCAGTGACAATCCCAGTAATCCGGCGAGATGACGCTTGTTGATTGAGGTCTTCATGGCGTGTCTCCTTGGGGAGGGGTGTTGTTGGTGTTTTGAATTTCTACCGTCACGGAATCGACTTGGCGCCCACTGAAGCTATGATTTATGACCATTGAGTGCAATAAACGTATTGGCTAGACATTGGTATAACGAGCGTAAATCGGCGCCGCGTCATGGGTCTGACTATGGCACCGAATCACGATCCGAGGAGTCCGTGATTATCTCCGTTTTTCAATACCATCGATCAAAAATCCGGTGACGGAACGGCAGCGATCGGGGGGCTCCACCATGCAGATTACGCCGGTTGGCGACGGACGTATTTGCTCCGAAAGTCTATGTTGTACTTATTTTTTATATGTTCAACATAGTGGGGAGATGATAAAGGGTGGTCGCTGTGTCGCGGCGGCATGGGCCCGTACGGCAACGTGCGAGGCATTCCGCCATGGCCGCCGCAAGGCCGTTGGCGACAGTGACCGATGATCGATGCAAGGAGAATGCCGATGCGCCTGATTCAGTGCCTGAACGATGACCGCCTGACCGTGGCGGTGGTCATCGACGAACATGAAGTCCAGGTCGTCGATGGCGACGAGGGCGTCTACGGACTGGCCAGGCGCGCCATCGCCGACGGCACGCCATTGACCGCCGTGGTCGAAGCCGCGCTGACCGAAACCCGGCTCGACTATGCCCGGCTGATCGAGGAGCGCCGTCTGTTGCCGCCGCTTACCCATCCCGACCCGGCGCACTGTCTGGTGACCGGGACCGGGTTGACGCACCTTGGCAGCGCCGATACGCGCTCGGCGATGCACGCCGCCGCCATGCAGCCGTCCGACAAGGTCGACGAAAGCGAGTTGACCGATTCGATGCGCATGTTCCGCATGGGCGTGGAAGCCGGCAAGCCGAGAGCGGGCGAGGTGGGGCCGCAGCCGGAGTGGTTCTACAAGGGAGACGGCGACTGCGTGGTCGCGCCGGAGAGCGAGATCCCCAGCCCGTCGTTCGCCCAGGATGCCGGGGAGGAGCCGGAGCTGGCCGGCCTCTATGTCGTCGGCAGGGATGGCCAGCCTTGGCGGGTCGGCTATGCGATCGGCAATGAATTCTCCGACCATGTCACCGAGCGCTTCAATTACCTGTGGCTGGCGCACTCCAAGCTGCGCGCCTGCAGCTTCGGGCCGGAACTCTTCGTCGGCGAGCTGCCGGCCAACCTGGAAGGCACCAGCCGTATCGTCCGCGACGGCCGTACCTTGTGGGAAAAGCCGTTCCTGACCGGCGAGGGCAACATGGCCCACAGTCTCGCCAATCTCGAGCATCACCACTTCAAGTATCGCAATTTCCGCCGCCCGGGGGATGTCCACGTGCACTTCTTCGGGACCGCGACGCTGAGCTTTGCCGACAAGATCGTCGTCGAACCGGGCGACCGCTACGAGATCGACCTGCCGGCGCTGGGCCGCCCCCTGCGCAACGTGCTCGGCAGCGAGGGCGATTTCGGTTACTCGGCCGCCAAGGCGCTCTAAGCTCTGTCTGAAAAATCGGCGAGCGCAGGCATTTTTCAGACAAAGCGTACCCCCTTCGTGACAACACGACGTACCCGACCGGCCGCCGAGGTTACCGTCCCGTCGTCGAGTCACCCATGCATGATGGCGTTCCGGCTGCCCGATCCCTGGCCGCCGGATCCGCCCGTTCTGGAGTCCTGATCATGAGCGAACGTCCCCGCCGAACCGCCGACCAACTGCGTTCGCGCTGGTGGTTCGACAACCCCGACCACGCCGGTACCACGGCGCTCTGCCTGGAGCGCTACATGAACTACGGCATCACGCTGGAAGAGCTCTCCTCCGGCAAGCCGATCATCGGCATTGCCCAGTCCGGCTCCGACCTGACGCCGTGCAACCGGCATCACATCCAACTGGTGGAGCGGGTCAAGGCCGGCATCCGCGCGGCGGGTGGCGTCCCGTTCGAGTTCCCGCTGCACCCGATCCACGAGAACGTGCGTCGGCCGACGGCGGCACTGGACCGCAACCTGGCCTACCTGGGGCTGGTCGAGGTGTTGCATGGCTATCCGCTCGATGGCGTGCTGCTGACCACCGGCTGCGACAAGACCACGCCGGCCTGCCTGATGGCCGCCGCCACCGCCGATATCCCCGCGATCGTGCTCTCCGGCGGGCCGATGCTCAACGGCTGGCGCGGCAAGGAGCGGGTCGGTTCCGGCACCATCGTGTGGGAGTTGCGCAAGCGCCTCGCCACCGGCGAGATCGACTACCCCGAGTTCCTGGCTCGAATCGCGGATTCAGCCCCTTCGGTGGGGCACTGCAATACCATGGGGACGGCCTCGACCATGAACTCCATGGCCGAGGCGCTGGGCATGAGCCTGCCCGGCTCGGCGATGATCCCCGCACCCTACAAGGAGCGGCCGATGGTCGCCTACGCCACCGGCGCGCGCATCGTCGAGATGGTGTGGGAGGATCTGCGTCCGAGCGACATCCTCACCCGGGAAGCGTTCGAGAACGCCATCGTCGTCTGCTCCGCGCTGGGCGGCTCCAGCAATGCACCGGTCCACATCAATGCCATCGCCCGGCACGCCGGGATCGAACTCACCAACGATGACTGGCAGCGCCTCGGGCACGCGATACCGCTGCTCGCCAACGTGATGCCGGCGGGTGCCTATCTCGGCGAAGAGTTCTTCCGGGCGGGCGGGGTGCCGGCGGTGGTTCACGAACTGCTCACGGCAGGGCGGCTCCACGGCGATGCGCTGACCGTCAACGGCCAGACGCTGCACGCCAACTGCTTCGGCCAGGAGACGCAGGACGAGGACGTCATCCTGCGCTATGACCACCCGCTGGTGGAGTCGGCGGGTTTCCTCAACCTCAAGGGGAATCTGTTCGACTCCGCGCTGATGAAGACCAGCGTGATCTCGGATGATTTCCGTCGTCGTTATCTCTCCAACCCCGGCGATCTCGACGCATTCGAGGGCAAGGTCGTGGTCTTCGATGGCTCCGAGGACTACCACGCGCGCATCGACGATCCGGCGCTCGAGATCGACGCGAACACCATCCTGGTGATGCGCGGTGCCGGCCCGGTGGGGCATCCCGGGGGGGCCGAGGTGGTCAACATGCAACCGCCGGAAGCGTTGATCAAGCAGGGCATCGACTCGCTGCCGTGCCTGGGCGACGGACGCCAGTCGGGGACCTCCGGCTCACCCTCGATTCTCAACGCCTCGCCGGAAGCCGCGACCGGTGGCGGGCTGGCGCTGCTGGAAACCGGCGACAGGATCCGTATCGATCTCAAGCGTGGCGAGGCCAATCTGCTGATCGGCGACGACGAACTGGCGGCGCGACGCGCCAAGCTCGAGGCCGAAGGCGGCTATCCCTATCGCGATCATCAGACGCCGTGGCAGGAGATCCAGCGCTCGATGGTCGAGCAGCTCGATCGCGGCATGACACTCGCGCCGGCGACCAAATATCGCGCCATCGCCTGGGATCTACCGCGAGACAATCACTGACGAGCTACGGGCTACGGGCTACGGGCTACGGGCTACGGGCTACGGGCTACGGGCTACAAGCTACGAGCGACGGGCCAAGATGAGCATCGGGCTCTTCAGAGAGCGGCGCTAGCTTGGGAGCGCTGAAGAGAGAGGCGCGTCTCGGAGCGCCTCGACCAAGATAAAGCCGCGGCTTCGGGCGCCTTGGACGATGGCGCTTCTTCGGGCGCCTTGGAAGATGGCGCGGCTTCGGACGCCTTGGACGATGGCTTCTTCGGGCGCCTTGGAAGATGGCGCGGCTTCGGGCGCCTTAAAAAGTCCCCGGATAGGCTCCGCCGTCGAGCAGTATGTTCTGGCCGGTCATGTAGCCGGCCTGCTGGCTGCAGAGGAAGGCGCAGACTTCACCGAATTCTTCGGGGGTGCCGAATCGGCCGGCGGGGATCGCTTCGGCGCGATCGCGGGCGATGTCTCCGGCATCGCGTCCGGCCTGGCTTGCCGCCCGTTCGATGTTGGCGCGCAGACGCTGGGTGTCGAAGCTCCCCGGCAACAGGTTGTTGATGGTGACGTTGCGGCTGGCGAGGCGGGACTGGCGTGCGGTGCCTGCGACGAACCCGGTCAGGCCGCTGCGGGCGCCGTTGGAGAGTCCGAGCACGTCGATCGGCGCTTTCACCGCCGACGAGGTGATATTGACGATGCGACCGAAGCCTCGCTCGGCCATGCCATCGACGCAGGCCTGGATCAGCGCAATGGGTGCCAGCATGTTGGCGTCCAGCGCCGCTATCCAGTCGTCCCGGCTCCAGTCACGGAAATCGCCGGGCGGTGGGCCGCCGTTGTTGTTGACCAGGATATCGATCCGGGGAGGCGCGCCTAGCACCGCATCTCTGACGGCCGGGTCGCCGATATCACCGGCAACCGTGCGTACCTCGATCGCCGGATCGAGCGCGCGCAGCTCCTGGGCAACCGTGTCGAGCGTTTCCTGCCGGCGAGAGTTGATGACCAGATTGACGCCTTCCCTGGCCAGGGCGATGGCGCAGCCCTTGCCGAGCCCCTGGCTGGCTGCGCAGACGATGGCCCAGCGACCGTGAATACCGAAATCCATGATGTCTCTCCTCTGCATGATCGAGGCGGCCATCGCCGGTGTCGGCTATCGCCACCCGCGGTGAGCTGCCGTGAAACAGCGCTCTCGGTGATTCAGCCCTCGATCGCGTCCGGCACTTCGCCCAGCAAGGTCTCCGGCATCTCCATGCCCAGCGCGTCGGCCGTTCCTCTCAGGACGGCCACCGAGGCGAAGAAGGCGTCGCGGGGGCGCCGGATTCGAATGCACTCCATCAGTCGGCGGTGGCGCTCCAGGCTCTGCTCCGGATCGCTGGCGCTGACATTGGAGGTCTCCACCAGCAGATGAATCGAGGGCTTCAGGATGTGCGAGAGCTGAGTCCAGACGATATTGTGGGTCGCCTTGAAGATGGCGACATGGAATGCGACGTCCCAGTCACTGTGCAGCCGCCCGCGATGGGCCGACGCCGGGTTGTGGAAGTCCTGGCCCATGCCCTCGAAGGCTTCCTCGATCGCCACCAGGTCCCTCGCGGTGGCGCGCTTGGCCGCGGTCATCGCGACATAGGGTTCGACGTCGAACCTGAAGGCCAGGATCTCGCGCTGGATACCCGGGTTGGGGGTGGCGAAACGGACCATCCAGTCGGTGACCTGCGGATCGAGAATATTCCACTCGGAGTACGCCCGGACTCGCGAGCCGTAGCCGGAAATGCGCTCGATGATGCCAGCGTCGACCAGTTGGCGCAGATCGCTGCGCACCGCCGAGCGATTGAGCGCGAACTGCTCGCAGAGATCGATCTCCTTGGGTACGAATTCGCCGGGCTGGTAGTGTCCGGCGAAGATCTCCCTGACCAGCGCCTCGGCGACGCTGGGGCGTTGGGGGGAGCGAGTTGGCGGCGCGTCCTTCACGAACATCGATTCTCGGCAGTCGAAGTGGGTTGAGCCGTATGGTCAACATTGGCTCTTTCAACTTCATCTTACCTGCCCAATCGTCGAAGGTGCGACCTGGAAAGGTCGACATACACCCATGGTCGTATCTGCAAGCTTTCACTCATGGTATCAGCGGAGCTCAAAACACCCAGTTGGGCAGCGTCAATGACACCGCGGGCACGAAGGTGACCACCAGCAGCAAGGCGACCAGTAGCAGCCAGTAGGGCACGATGGCGCGAATGAACGCCCCGATCGAGACGCCGGTGATACTGCAGGTGGTGAACATCACCGTCCCCAGCGGTGGCGTTATCGTGCCGATCGAGGCGTTGAGGATGAAGACGATGCCGAAGTGCACCGGGTCGATGCCGAACTGGGCGGCGACCGGGGCCAGCAGCGGCGACAGCACGATCAGAATCGCGTTGCCCTCCAGGAACATGCCGAGGACCAGCAGCAGCAGGTTGGCGATCAGCAGAAACGCCACCGCGCTGCCGACGCCCGAGGAGAGCATCAGGGCGATCTGCTGGGGAATCTGCTCCCAGGTAAGCACGCGGGCGAAACCCGAGGCGACGGCGATGATGAACAGCACGTTGACCGAAGCCATCAGCGATTCCCGCGTTGCCACGGCGATGCTGCCCAGCCCCATCTGGCGATAGACGAACAGGCCGACGATCAGCGCGTAGAGCACTGCCATCGCCCCCGCCTCGGTGGGGGTGAAGACACCGACGCGAATCCCGCCGATCACCACCACCGGCAGCAGCAGGGCGATGATCCCGGCGCGGGTGACGCTGATCCACTCGTGACGCGATACGCGCTCGCGGCGCGGCTTCTGATAGCCGAGACGTCGGCACTGGATCGAGACCAGCACCATCATGGCGACCGCCATCAGCACCCCTGGCACGACGCCGGCCAGGAACAGCCGGCCGATGGAGACGTTGTTGACGTAGCCGTAGACGATCAGCGCGATCCCCGGCGGTATGGTCGAGGTGATCAGCGACGACGAGGCGGTGATCGCGCTGGAGAACGCCTTGGGGTAGCCGGCCTTGGTCATGCTCGGCACCAGCAGCTTGGCGTTCATCGCCGCATCGGCAATGTTGGAGCCGGACAGCCCGCCCATGAAGGTGCTCAGCAGCACGTTGGCCTGGGCCAGTCCGCCGTGCAGGCGGCGGGTCATCAGCTCGGCCAGCTTGAGCAGACGCTCGGTGATGCCGGAGTGATTCATGAACACCCCGGCCATGATGAAAAACGGAATCGCCAGCAGCGAGATCGACTCCAGCCCGCCGGCGAGGCGCTGGATCAGCATCACCATGGGCTGGTCGGCGCCGATCAGGAAATAGGCCAGGCTCGACGCGAACAGGGCAAAAGCCACCGGCGTACCCAGGCAGAACAGAACGAAGAGTGCGACGAGCGCGATTCCAACAGCCATGACATCACTCCTTGGCGGTAACCACGTCGGGTGTCGCTTCCGGCAAGGCCAGATCCCGGTCGTCGGTCATCAATCGGTCATTGGTGATCAGGCGTACCAGCCCGTGGTAGAGCATCATGGCGGCACTGATCGGAATGGCGACGTGAATCCAGTAGTAGGGAATTCGCAGCATCGGCGTGCTGCGGAAACGCGAGAAGGGCAGCAGCTCGAGCCCCCAGAACAGCATCGCGCCGGCGCACAGCATGACGATGCCGATGTTGAAAATGCGGGTGTTCCAGCGCGCGACGGGTGCCGGCAATCGCTCGTTGAGCAGGCCGATCAGCACGTGTTCGTTACGCCGAACCAGCGCGCTGGCACCGAGAAACGTCGCCCACACCATCAGTAGCTGCAGAATCTCCTCGCTCCAGGCCAGCGGCGAGGAGAACAGATAGCGCATGAAGACATTGGCGATAGCCACCACGAACAGCCCGAACAGCGCCAGGCTGGCGACGACCTCATCGAGCCGCATCAAGCGGTCGATCGCCTTGAAAAGCGTTTGCATGGTCAACTCCATGGCGCCCCCGCTCGGCGTGGAGCGGGGGCGCTGTCATGCGAGGTTGGAGGCTCGATCAGCCGTTGATGATGTCGCTGACCTGCTGATAAAGCCCCTCGCTCCACTGCGGGAACTCCGCCGGGATCTCCTTCTGGGCGCGTTCGCGGAATGGGGCGGTGTCGACCTCGTGAACCTGAATGCCGGCATCCTTCAACTGCTGTAGCGACTTGTCGGTCTCTTTCTCGACCAGGCCACGCAGATTTTTGGCCATCTCCTGGCCGGTCTCGGTCAGAATCTTCTGATCTTCCGGGCTCAGCTGTTGCCAGAACGCTTCGCCGGTGACGAAGGGCGCGACCGTGTGCATGTGGGCGGTCAGGTTCAGATTCTTCACCACTTCGTAGAACTTGCCGCCATAAAGAACCGGCAGCGGATTCTCGACACCGTCGACCAGGCCCTGGGCCAGGGAGGGGTAGACGTCGCCCAGGGACATCGGTGTCGGCACCGCGCCCATCGCCTTGATTGCGGCGACGTACATCGGCGAGTTCTGCACCCGAATCTTGACCCCGGCCAGATCTTCCGGGGTCGACACTGCTTCCCGCGAGAGCAGATGACGGACGCCGTAGACACTGTTGGGAATCACGATGTGGTAGCCGGATTCCTCGACCTTCTTCTCCTGTTCGGCGAACCAGTCGGAGTCGAAAACCTTGAGCTTGCTGTCGAAATCGTCGGCCAGGTAGGGCGCATCGAGTACGGCGAGATCCGGCACCGAACTCATGAAGTTCGAATAGGCAGTGATGGTGATCAGCGGCGAGCCAAAACGGGCCTGCTCCATTACCTCGGTTTCGCCGCCGAGCTGGCTGGCGGGAAACGCCTTGAGAGTCAGCTCGCCGTTACTGGCTTTCTCGACGCTTTTCGCCCACTCCTTGACGGCGACATCGACCGGCTCGTCGGGTTGATTGCCGTAGGCAACGCGAATTTCGGTGGCTGCCTGCGCCGTGCTGACGAGGGCAAGGGTGCTCATGCCTGCCAAAGCGAGCGAAGCGGTGAATCGGAAGAATCGATGGGTCGTCATGGGCGTGCTCCAGTGTTGTCGTCTTGTGGGCTTCTTGCTGGGATCATCGGCTCAACGCTTCGTCGAGCCCGGGCGTGGCGCGCCCCTGAAGGCGTGCTTTATCGACCACCGGCTGCAGGCGTCGCTGCCGCTTGGCGGCGTGGTTCTGGGCGATATCGGCGAGGCGGTGATCGAGAAATGGGTTGGCAAAGCGTTCCAGCGTGGTGTCTCGGTAGGCTTGAAGCTGAGCCAGCGGGAGTTCGGCAGCCAGGGTCGGCAGCACTTCCTGATCGAGCACCGCACGCAGCGAGTCGACCAGCGCACTGTTCTCCATGGCCTCACGCACGAACTCGACCGGCCGGCCGGCGCGCTGCCAGTGATCGACCAGATAGGTGTGGGCGAGATTGAGAATATGCAGTTTGCAGGTCGCCTGAGGGCCCAGGCCATCGACGATCTCGACATCCGGGTGGGTGCAGGGAATCGCCATGCCGGGTCTGCGCTGGATGGCCCAGAGCGCGTAGGGCTCGGCGATCGCGCCGAGCGGCTCGAGCGGTTCCGAGACGATACGATCCACCAGCGTATCGGCCCATACGCAGCGGTTATCGAGCCAGTCCAGAAAGGCCTCGCTGTCCGGGGTTCCGGCGCCGTCGCGGCGGGCCATCGCCGTCACCAGCGATTGCAACCGGCTGGCGTTGTGCTCGATCAGCTCGCAGGGCAGGATCGTCAGGCCGTCGTTGCCGGCCTCGAAGCGCGCCCGCAGCAAGTGGGTCAGCTTGCCGGGAAAGCTCGCCGGCACGGTGGCGAGACTCGAGTCGTCGCCGATCTCGTAGCCGTTGTCGGCGGTATTGGAGACGATGATGCGGGCGTGCTCGATTACGTGGCGCTCGAGCGCGTCCCACTGCTCGGCGGCGATCAGGCAGCCGGCGACGCTGTCGACGGTCTGCTCGCGATCGACCGTCTCGCCGTCGCGCCGGCCGCGAATCCGCACGGGATAGCGGCGCTGCTCGGCCAGCAGGCGCGCCTTGCGCTTGCCTTCTTCGCGGGTCGAACTCTGCACCACCAGAATGCGCTCGTCGCTGTCGCCATTTACCAGCGATTCGGACACCAGCGCATCGACATGGGCGAGCAGAAAACGCCCGGTGCCGAACTGAACGATCCCGGCGTCGCGGTAGTCGTTGGTGTGCCTGGAGAGCGTCATAGCGAGACCCCGCGCTTCCAGGGAATGAAGTCGTGCTGGGAGAGGCGCTGGGCGTGCGAGTGGTGACGCCCCGAGGCGACCTCGATGCACAGCGTCAGCAGCTCTTCCGCCAGTTCGTCGATGCTGCGTTCGCCGCGCACGATGGGGCCGGCGTCGAAATCGATGATGTCGCGCATGCGCGTGGCCAGCTCGCTGTTGCTGGCGATCTTGAGCACCGGTGTCACCGGGTTGCCGGTGGGCGTGCCGAGCCCGGTGGTGAACAGGATCAGGTTGGCGCCGGAGCCGGCCAGGGCGGTGGTCGATTCCACATCGTTGCCCGGGGTGCAGAGCAGGCTGAGCCCGGCGCGGCGGTGGGGCTCGGTGTAGTCGAGCACGTCGACCACCGGGCCATCGCCGCCTTTCTTGGCCGCGCCGGCGGATTTCATCGCGTCGGTGATCAGGCCGTCGCGGATATTGCCCGGCGAAGGGTTCATGGAGAAATCGGCCCCCACCGCGGCGGCGTGGCGCTGATAGGCCTGCATCAGATCGCGGAAGCGTCCGGCGACGTTCGCGTCGGTGCAGCGGGCGACCAGCTCGTGCTCGACCCCGCACAGCTCCGGGAACTCGGCGAGAATGCCGCTGCCGCCGAGGGCGACCAGACGATCGACCACGCCGCCCACCAGCGGATTGGCGGAGATGCCGGAGAAACCGTCGGAGCCGCCGCACTCGACCCCGAGGGTGAGCTCGGCCAGCGGCGCCGGCTGGCGCTGAATGCGATCGGCGGCCGCCAGGCCGTCGAAGATCGACTGCAGCGCATTGCGGATCAGGGCCTCCTCGCTGGGTGAAGACTGCTGGTCGAAGTAGTCCACCGTTCGCAGCTGCTGCGGGTCGCGCTGGGCCACCGCCGCCTTGAGCATCTGGATCTGCGCCTTCTGGCAGCCGAGGCTCAGCACCGTCGCGCCGGCCACGTTGGGGTGGCAGATGTAGCCGGCCAGCAGCTGGCACAGCGCTTCGGCATCGTCGTCGGTGCCGCCGCAGCCCAGGGTATGGGTCAGAAAGCGCACGCCGTCGACATTGGGGAAGCGTGTTGGCGCTTGCGACTCGAAAGGGTCGCCGAACGAGGCATCGAGCATCCCGTCCAGCATCTGCCGCGCCATGCGCTTGTAGTCGCGATAAGGGTCGTCGCCCAGCGCATCGGCGACGCACTGGCGCAGCACCTCGATATTGCGGTTCTCGCAGAACACCAGCGGGATCACCAGCCAGACGTTGGCGGTGCCGACACTGCCGTCGGGGCGATGGAAGCCGTCGAAGGTCGTGCCCTGGAAGCGCGTCACCTCCGGCGGCGTCCAGCTCCTGCTGCCGGGCTGGACGTCATCGCTCTCCGTGGCATGGGCGACGTTGTCCACGCTGATGACGCCGCCCGCGGGGATGGCTTGCGTCGCCTTGCCCACGGTGACGCCGTACATGGTGACGATATCCCCCGGCGACAGCGCCTGGAGCGTGAACTTGTGCTTGTGGCGGACATTGTCGGCAAGGGCGATATCGCGGTCGTCGATCACGACCCGGCGGCCGGCGGGCAGGTCGGTCAGCGCCACCGCCACGTTGTCGCGCGGGTGGATGCGCAGGGTGATCCGGGTCGGGCTGTCGGTACCGATGGTATCGAGGCGGGTATCGCTCATGATTCGACCTCCGCGGTTGCGGCATCCAGCGTCACCATCGCCTTGATCACGCCACTGGCGGGTGCGCACCACTGGGGCATCAGCGTCGGCAACTCTTCGAGCCGACCCCGGTGGGTGATCAACGGCTCGGTGAGGATGTCGCCACTCGCCATCAGCCGGGTGACGGTCTCGAAGTCCTCCCGTGTCGCATTGCGGCTGCCCAGCAGGGTCAGCTCCTTCCTGTGGAAGTCCGGGTCGCTGAAGCTGATGTCGGCCTTGACCACGCTCACCAGCACATAGCGACCGCCGTGGCCGGCGAAGTCGAAGCCGCGATTCATCGCCTCGGGATTGCCTGTCGCATCGAACACCACGTCGGCCAGGGCGCCATCGTTGAGCGCCTCGATCTCGGCGCTCACGTCATCCTCGACGGCGTGCCAGACGGCATCGGCACCGAGCGCGTCTCGGCACAGCGCCAGGCGGTCGCGATTGGTATCGACCATCGCCACCCGCGCGCCGCGGCTCCTGGCCACCTGCAGTACGCCAATGCCGATCGGGCCGGCACCCACCACCACCACCAGTTCGTCGCTTTCGACCTGGCCGCGGCGGACGGCGTGGGCGCCGATGGCCTGACACTCGACCAGCGCCAAGGCTTCCGCCGACAGACCGGGCACCGGCACCAGATGCGACGCCGGGACGTTGAGCCACTCCGCCATGCCGCCGTCGCGATGCACGCCGACCACCTCGAGACGCTGGCAGCAGTTGGTACGGCCCTGGCGACAGGCGCGGCATTCGCCGCAGTGGAGGTAGGGGATCACGTAGACTGGCTGGCCAATGAGTTCGGGGGAGACATCGTCGCCGGTCAGCACCACCTCGCCGCTGAGTTCGTGACCCAGCACGCGGGGGTAGGCGAAGTAGGGCTGATTGCTGCCGAAGGCGTGGATATCGGTGCCGCAGATGCCGATACGGCGAATCGCCACCAGCGCCTCACCGGGCGCGCAATCGGGCACCGGCCGGTCGATGACGGCCATCTCGCCGGGCTTCGAACAGACGACGACTTGCATGTGTGGACTCCTGAAATGCCGACCTCGTATGTCAAAGGAACAAAGGTCGGACCATTGCGTGGACGGTCGGCCCGGCGGGATACCCAAATCGCCGGGCGTAAGATCGATCGAAGGGGCCGGCCCGACTCGGCGGGCTCGGCCCCGGCTCGGGTTACTCGTCGCCTGCCGCAGTCGCGGTCGGTGCCAGATAGGGCGTCAACTTGCGCTGCTTGGGGTCGAGCAGGCCGGTGAAGTCGGGTTCGTCGACGCTCTCGGTGGTCGCGACGTGGACGCCGGTGTCGACGCTCTTGGGTAGCGCGACGCCCTGGGACGCGGCGTAGGCGAACCACACCCCGGAGTACCCCATCATGTAGGGATCCTGGACGACCAGTGAATCGATCACGCCCTGGCGCAGGAAATCCACCTCGAGCTCGCTGGAGTCGAAGGCCACCAGGCAGACGTCGTCCGCGCTCTGTTCGGCAAAGGCGGTACCGGCACCGTCTCCCATCAGCTGGTTGTCGGCGAAGATGCCCTTGAGCTCGGGGTAGCGATTGAGCAGGTCGAGGGTATCGTTCATCGCCTTGGTGGTGTCGTTGTTGGCGACGCGATTGTCGACCACCTCGATGTCCGGGTACTCGCCGATCGCATCCAGGAAGCCGTTGTCACGGGAGACCAGCGACTCGCCGTTGGGGTTGGTGCGCAGGTACGCCACCTGACCGGAAGCCTCGCCGTTGGTCCGCTCGATACACTCGGCCAGCGCATGTCCGGCGCGCTGGCCCGCGGCGAAGTTGTCGGTGGCGATCAACGAGGCGTAGCGATCGGTGTCGACGCCGGAGTCGATGATCACCACCGGGATGCCGGCGGCGGTCGCGCTCTCCACCGGACCGGCCATGGCATCGGTGGAAACCGGGGCGAGGACGATTGCCGTGGGCTTGCGGCTGATCAGGTTCTCCATGATCGAGATCTGGCGGGCGACCTCGGTCTCGTTGGCCGGCCCCAGCTCCTCGATCTGGATGCCGAGACGGTCGGCTGCCTGGTGGGCGCCGTCGAACACCGCCTGCCAGTAGGAGGCGGTGGTCGCCTTGATCACCACCGGAATGGTGATGTCGGCGTCCTGGGCGCTGGCGAGCTGGCTGGTCGAGAGCCCGGCGAGCGCAACGCCAAGGGCGAGCGGGGCGAGTCGACGTGAACGTGGCGTGTGGCTTGGCATGAGCGTTCTCCGCATATTGTGGTTGGTCTTCGGGTCCTGCGGTCGTTGCTGCCTTTCGAAATGGAGTGCCGCGTTCAGGCGGCGCTCTCCCGGCGTTCGCTGTAGCCGGTCATGTACTTGATCAGCTCCTCCTGGGTGGTCTCCTCGGATCGCGCGACGTGGACGATGCGGCCGCGATACATCACCGCGATGCGGTCGGCGACTTCCAGGATCTCCACCAGGTTGTGACCGATGTAGATCACGCCGACGCCCTTGGCGGCGAGCATTCGCGATAGCTTGATGACGTTCTCCCGCTCCATCACCGCCAGCGCGGCGGTGGGCTCGTCGAGGATCACCACCTTGGCATCCCAGTAGAGTGCGCGCGCGATGGCGACGGCCTGGCGTTGCCCGCCGGACAACCCCGCGACCGTGCTGGCGCCATCGGGGATGTGGCTTTCGATGCTATCGATCAGCCGCTGCGTCTCCTGCAGGATGCGCCCGCGATCGATCACCGGCAGCAGGCCGAGCCAGCGGCGGACCGGCTCGCGCCCCAGGAAGATATTGGCGCCCACCGAGAGTTCGTCGGCCAGCGCCAGATCCTGATAGACGGTCTCGATGCCGGCGCGGCGCGCCTCCTTGGGGGAGTCGAATGCCACCGCCTTGCCACCGAGGGCGATGTCGCCGCTGTCGCGGCGGTAGACGCCGGAGATGTGCTTGATCAGCGTCGATTTGCCGGCGCCGTTGTCACCCACCACGGCGAGCACCTCGCCGGCGTCGAGGGTGAGGTCGACCCCGCAGAGGACTTCCACGGCACCGAAGCGTTTCTTGAGATCCCTGACTTCGAGTAGCGACATTCTCTATCTCCTATGGAAGCTCTGAATCAATCGCCGAGCGAGATGAAGCACAAGGCGCACGGAACACAGAAAACGAGACATACCTTGGGGTTAGGCGAGTTTTCGACCGGGCTGGCGCGCCAGTACCGCGCAACGCAGTGATTCGCTCGCGCAGGCATTGGTTCAGTGTTTCCTTATTTCACGCCGCTCTGGCGGCACTTATGCAGGTTGTCGACGTAGACGACCGCGGCGATGAGAACCCCGGTCGCGACCATCTGCCAGAACGAGTCGATGCCCAGCAGGTTGGCGGCGTTGGCGATGGTGGCGAACAGCAGGGCGCCGATGAAGGTGCCGAGTACGCTGCCGCGACCGCCGAACAGGCTGGCGCCCCCCACCACGGCGGCGGCGATGGCGTTGAGCTCGTAGGCGACCCCGGCGGTGGGCGAGCCGATGCTCATGCGCGCCATCAGCAGCATGCCGGCGATGCAGGCAGTGACGGAGCTGACGATGTAGGCGAAGAAGACGATGCGCTTGATGTTGATCCCTGCGCGGCGGGCGGACTCGTGGTTGCTGCCCATGGCGATCATGTAGCGTCCGGTGCGCGTACGGCTGAGGATGAAGTGCAGCACCACGCCGATGACCAGCATGCTCCAGAACAGCGACGGAATGCCGAGCCACTCGGCGCGGGCAAAGGCGGAGAGCGCCTTTGGCAGGCCGAACACGCTGGTGCCGTCGCTGACCAGGAAGGCGCCACCGCGAAACGCCTGCAGGCCGGCGAGGGTGATGATGAAGGCCGGGATGCCGAGGCGGTAGACGGAGAAGGCGTTGAGCGAGCCGATTGCCACGCCGAGCACGAGCGTCAGCGCAATGGCGAGGGGAATCGGCACGCCCGCGGTCAGCAGCGTCGCGCAGACGACGCCGGAGAGCGCCACCACCGAGCCCACCGACAGATCGATACCGCGGATCAGGATCGGGAACAGCACGCCGAAGGCGATGATGCTGTCGATCGACACCTGGCGCAGAATGTTGACCACGTTATTGGTCGTCAGAAAGGTCGAGGTCGTCAGCGCCATCACCACCCATAGCAGTAGCGTGAGGCCGAGCACCAGCGTCTCCACCGGTAGGCCCCACTTGCGCAGGTGGCGCGTGCGCGTGGCTGCCGGGGCTTTCATGCCGCGCCCAAGCGGTAGATTGGCGTCATGGGTTGCCATTTGTTGTTCTCCTCCGTCCAGGGCGTCGGGCGCTGGTAGCGCCACATTTCCGCCTCCCACCGTTGCACCGCCGGGTTGTCACGCTCGGCGGCGGCCATGGCGTCGAAACTGAATCGGTCGTCATCGGTTTCCATGACCATGACCAGTCGCGAGCCCAAGCGAAAAATCTCCAGGCTTTCCACCCCGCAGTCGCGCAGGTGTGATTCGACTTCCGGCCAGACCTCCCGGTGTCGGCGCTCGTACTCGGCAATCGCGGCGTCGTCTTCGGCCAGGTCCAGCGCCAGGCAGTAACGCATGTCTTCGACCTCCGTTCGTCAGCCTTGCCGATCCGTTGCCGAAGGCGCCGTCATGGCGCGATCGAGATGAACGTAGCCGCCGTCGACGAACAGCCACTGACCGGTGGTGTGGGACGCCCGTGGCGACAGCAGGAACAGCGTGCTGTCGGCGATCTCCCGGGGCTCGGTCATGCGCTGGCCGAGGGGAATCGTGGCGGTGATGGCGGCGAGGCGGGCCTCGCTGTCGTCGAAGCTGTCGATCCAGCGGCGATAGAGCGGGGTCATGACCTCGGCCGGCACCACCGCGTTGACGCGAATGCCGTCGCCGGCGAGGCTCACCGCCCACTCCCGGGTCAGCGCCAACTGGCCACCCTTGGCCGCGCTGTAACCACTGGTACCGCCCTGGCCGGTGAGCGCGGTCTTGGAGGCGACATTGACGATGGCGCCACGGCTTCGCCGCAGGTGGGGCAGGCTGTGATGCGCCATGGCGTAGTAGTGGAGCAGATTGCGGTCCAGCGAGGCCTGGAACGCCTCGACCCCGGCCTCGAGCCCGACCCGGTCGTTGACCCCGGCGTTGTTGACCAGCCCATCGAGCCGCCCATGCCGGTCGACTATCCGGGCCACCGCCGAGCGGCAGGCTTCGTCGTCGGTCAGCTCCGTGGCGATGAACTCTATGCTGCCGGCTTCGCGGAGCTTCGCCAGCCATTCCGCCGGCGGTTCGTCGCGCGCCACGATGATCGGTATCGCCCCCTCGGCGACCAGCGCTTCGCTGATCGCAGCCCCGATGCCGGAGGCGCCGCCGGTGACGATGATGACGTTGTCTTGGAGTTCCAGGTTCATGTGCCGGGCTCTTTATCGTTGTCGGGAGCGTTCAGCGAGCGCACATCAGGCATCTTCAAGCCATACAGGCGTCGAGCGTTGCCGCCGAACAGCGCTTTCTTGTCGAGCCCGCGTCGGGTGGCCCAGTCATCGATCAGCGCCAGGACGTCGTGATAGCTTCCGGCCACCAGGCAGACCGGCCAGTCGGAGCCGAACAGCAGCCGCTCCTCACCGAACGCTTCCAGCGCCACGTCGAGATAGGGCTGGATGTCGTGAGCACGCCAGTGCCGCCAGTCGGCTTCGGTGATCAGCCCGGAGAGCTTGCAGGCGACATGGGGCAGTTCCGCGAGGCTCGTCAGCTCGCGGCGCCAGGTATCGAAGCCGTCGTCGCACCGGTTGTCGAGGTGGCCCAATACGTCGGGTTTGCCGAGATGATCGAGTATCAGCGTGTGCCCGTCGCAGGCGCGGCAGAAGTCGAGCGTCGCCGGCAGATGGGCGGCGGTGACCAGCACGTCGTAGCACCAGCCCGCGCGCTGGAGCCGCTGGATGCCTAGCTGCACGTCGCGCCGGCGCAGATAGTCGCTGGGCTCGGCCTCGTCCTGGATCAGGTGGCGAAAGCCGCACAGCCGCGACGAGTGCCGGCGATCCAGCTGTGTCTCCAGATCGTCCGCCACCGGATCGATCCAGCCGACCACGCCGACGATCGACGGATCGTGCTCGGCCAGCTCCAGCAGGAAGTCGGTCTCCCGGGCCAGCGGTCGCGCCTGGACCGCGATCGTCGCGTCGATGTCCCAGGCCTGCCGTTCGGCGGCGAGGTCTGGCGGCAGGAAATCCCGCTGCAATTCGTCCATGGCGCCGTCGATCCACGGAAACTCGCTCGCCCGGTAGTGCCAGAAATGCTGATGGGCATCGATACGCATGACGGTGACCTCCGTGGACGATGGTCGGATCAGCTCTCGACGCAGCGCTGCTGCTGTTCGCCCAGCCCTTCGATCCCCAGGCGCATGGTCTGGCCCGGTTTGAGGAAGACCTTGGGGTTCTGGCCCATGCCGACGCCCGGGGGCGTGCCGGTGGAGATGACGTCGCCCGGCTGCAGGCTCATGAAGCGGCTGAGATAGGCGACCAGGTGCGGCACCTGGAACACCATGGTCTGGGTCGAGCCATCCTGGTAGCGCTTGCCGTCGACTTCGAGCCACATCGACAGATTCTGCGGATCGGCGATTTCGTCGCGGGTGACCAGCCACGGGCCGAGCGGGCCGAAGGTGTCGCAGCCCTTGCCCTTGTCCCAGGTGCCGCTGCGCTCGAGCTGATATTCGCGTTCGGAGACGTCGTTGACCACGCAGAAGCCGGCGACGTGGCCCATGGCGTCCGCTTCGTCGATATAGCGCCCGCCCTTGCCGATGATCACGCCCAGTTCCACTTCCCAGTCGGTCTTCTCGGAGCCGCGGGGGATCTCGACGTCGTCGTTGGGGCCGCAGATGGCGCTGGTCCACTTGTTGAAGACGACCGGCTCCGCGGGCACTTCGGCGCCGGTCTCGGCGGCGTGATCGGAGTAGTTCAGCCCGATGCAGATGAACTTGCCGACCCGGCCGACGCAGGGGCCGAGCCGCGTACCGGCGGAGACTTCCGGCAGGCTGGCGGTATCGATCTGGGCCAGCCGAGCCAGGCCCGAGTCGGAGAGCACGTCGCCGGCGATATCGTCGATCTGGCCGGAGAGGTCGCGAACGACCCCGTTGGCGTCGACCAGACCGGGCTTTTCCTGACCCTTGGGGCCGTGGCGTAGCAGTTTCATGCGGTTTCCTTTTCTGTGTCCGTTAGCGAAGTGGGTCTAGTTTTGAGCTACGAGCTACGAGCTACGAGCTACGAGCTACGAGCTACGAGAACTCAAGAGATCAATTGGACCAGCCCCCATCGATCATCTGCACCGTGCCGGTAATGAACGAGGCTTCGTCGCTGGCCAGATGCGTCGCCAGCGCGGCGATCTCCTCCACCTTGCCCAGCCGGCCCATGGGTTGGCGGGCGATGAATTCGGCAAAGACCTCGTCGTTGGTGCGGCCCTGCTGGCGCGCCTGCTCGGCGACCCGCTCGCGCAGGGAGGGGGAGTCGACCGTGCCCGGGCAGATCGCGTTGCAGCGGATGCCGCGGGTCATGAAATCGGCGGCGACGGATTTGGTCAGTCCGACCACGGCGGCCTTGGTGGTGCCGTAGGCGAAGCGATTGACCACGCCCTTGGCGCTGGAGGCGAGCGACGACATGTTGATGATGCTGCCGCCGCCGTTGGCCAGCATCGCCGGTAGCGCGGCGCGGATGGTGTAGAACATGGAGTCGACGTTGAGGCGCTGGGCAAAGGCCCACTGGGCGTCGTCGCACTCGAGGATCGAGCCGCTCGGCACCGTGCCGGCGCAGTTGAACAGGATGTCCAGTGGTGGCAGCGATTCGATCAGGGCTCGCACGGCCTCGGCATCGGTGACGTCGAGTGCGTGACACTGGGCATCTTCCAACCCCTCGAGCTTGGCGGGGTCGATATCGGTGGCGATCACGCGGGCGCCCTCGGCCAAAAACCGTTCGACGGTGGCGCGGCCGATGCCTTGTCCTGCAGCGGTAATCAGTGCGGTTTTGTTGGCGAGTCGCATGACCGGGGCTCCTGAAGGCGGCTTCGATGCTCTGTTTTTGCTTCTGAAGAGAAGGTTGGTTCTAATGTCTAAAGGCCTGACCTTTGATCCAAGTATTATCCTTTGCCGAAACGGCCCGCAAATCGCCAAACGTCTAATAAGCCGCCGAAAGCCGCTGGTAGCGTTGTCATTTGCGACCAATGTCTATGCCCTGTCTGAGAGGTGGCCGCGTTCGCCACTGCAACGTTGACACGGCGAAGAGACACCGGCCCTCAATTCCTCAAGCAGAGCCTGGCTCGTCCTGCTCATGAAACCGGGAGATCGATGGATGCCGATCCAGACCATTCGCGCACAGCGGCTCTATCGTCAGATTGCCGACCAGTTGCTGGTGTTGATTCGCCAGGGGGAGTTTCCGCCGGGCACCTTGTTGCCGCCGGAGCGTGACCTGGCGCAGCAGCTGGGGGTCAGTCGGGCGTCGGTGCGGGAGGCGCTGATCGCGCTGGAAGTCGTCGGCCAGGTCGAGGTACGCGTCGGGCACGGCGTGCTGGTGCTGGAGCGGCACGAGGAGGTGGGCAGCTCGGTGATGAGCGCGGCCCGGCGCCAGGAAGGGTGGGCGCTGGACCCGGAGTTCGCCAGCGAGATCGAACTCGACCTGGACCAGGAGATCCCGCCGTTCTCGCTGTTGCAGGCGAGACGCTATCTCGAGCCCGAGACGGCGGCGCTGGCGGCGCTCAACGCCAGCGACGAGGAGCTTGCCGCGATGCGCGCCGCCTATGCGCGCAATGTCGAGGACAATCGCCACGGCGGGCGCAACCAGGCCGGCGATCGACTGCTGCACATCCGCATCGCCGAGGCCTCGGGCAACGCGGCCTACGCCATGACCATCAAGCATCTGCTCGGCCACCAGTACGGCAAGATGTTCCGCCGCCTCCAGGAACTGTTCATGGAGACCGACATGCCGCGCCAGTCACAGGATGACCATCAGCGCATCCTGGCGGCGATCGAGAGTCGCGATCCCGATGCGGCGAGGAAGGCGATGGAAGTGCACATGGATCACGTCCTGAGAGTGTTCTTCGACGCCTGAATGGCTGGTGGACGAGTCAGTACACGTCCCCGTGCCACGGGGACCCGGTGGCGGTGGGGCGAACGGCGAGGGCAGGCGTGTGCATGACTCCGGGCTCCACTGGCCGGCAGTAGCGAGTGGCGGCAGTGCTCAACCCGCCATCCGCTCGCCCAGCCGTCGCATGAAGCGATCGCCGGCCTCGATCTGGTCGATCTCGATATATTCGTCCGGCTGGTGAGCCTGTTCGATGCTCCCCGGGCCGCACACGACGGTCGGCAGGCCGGCGCGCTGGAACTGCCCCCCTTCGGTGGCGTAGGCGACACCGCCGGTGTCGACGCTCGGATCGTCTAGACATTCGCGGCAGAGGGCGATGGCGGCGGCGTTGTCGCGGTCGGCCAGCGCCGGCACGGTATCGACCAGTTGCTCTGTGACGATGCGGATCTCCGGTGCACGCTCCTGCAACTCGGCCTCCAGCGCCTTGGCGTAGCGCTCGAAACGGGTAAAGACCGCCTCGAAGCCGTCGCTGGGCAGGTGGCGGATCTCCCAGTCGAACTGGCAGTGCCGCGCCATGATGTTGATCGCGGTGCCGCCCTGGATCAGCCCGACGTGCAGGCTCGAGTGCTGGACGTTGAAGACGTGTTCCAGCGCCCCCTCGTCGACCAGCTCCTGCATGATCGCCTCGATCTTCGTCACCAGCCTGGCGGCCACGTGGATTGCCGACATCCCCTGATTGATCTGGCTGGAGTGCGACTCCTTGCCGGTCACCGTGGTGCGCAGGGTGGTGATTCCCTTCTGTGCCACGATCGGTTGCATCGAGGTGGGCTCGCCGATGATCACGGCGCCGGGCAGCGGTTCATCCACCATCAGCCGTTCGATCATCGCCGGCGCGCCGAGGCAGCCGATCTCCTCATCGTAGGAGAAGGCCAGGTAGATCGGCCGCGCGAGATCGAGGGCCTGCCAGGCGGGAACCTGCGCCAGGGCGCAGGCGAGGAATCCCTTCATGTCGCAGCTGCCGCGACCGTAGAGCCGGCCGTCCTGCCTGTCCGTCAGGGTGAACGGGTCGCTGTTCCACGGCTGGCCGTCGACCGGTACCACATCGGTGTGACCGGAAAGTACCACGCCGCCCTCGACCGCCGGGCCGATGCGTGCCAGCAGGTTGGACTTGCTGCCATCGACGTTGGTGATGCGCTGGGCCGGCACGCGGTGAGAGGCGAGATAGCGTTCGACGAAATCGATCAGCTCGAGATTCGAGTGCCGGGAGACGGTATCGAAGCCGATCAGGGAGGCCAGCAGGTCGCGGGAAGTGGTCATCGCTTGCTCCGGTCCACCAGCGTGGACCCCGGTTCGGTGGGTGAGCCCACAGAATAGCGGCTATCCTTCCGCGGTCACAAACCCCCGGGGCGGTACGGAGACGGAGGCGGGCGCTGCGATATTTCCAAGAGACCTGAGCGTTCGACCGTTTCGCGGCTTTCGGCGCAAAAAATGCAGTCTCGACGCCATGGCGCCGAATGATTTACGCGCCTAGTCTGAAAAGCGTTTCTTCCCGAAACTCCAACTCCCCAGGAGATTTTCATGAGCAAAGTGCTGGTGCTGTATTACTCGAGCTACGGCCATATCGAGACCATGGCCAAGGCGGTGGCGGACGGCGCCGAAAGCGTCGGTGGCACCCAGGTCGATATCCGCCGCGTGCCGGAGCTGGTACCGCAGGAGGTGGCGGTGAAATCCGGTTACAAGACCGATCAGGACGCGCCGCTGATCGAGGGCCCGGAAGCGCTGGCCGACTACGACGCCATCATCGTCGGCACGCCGACCCGGTTTGGCAACATGGCCTCCCAGATGCGCAATTTCTGGGACATGACCGGTGGCCCCTGGGCCCAGGGCAAGCTGATCGGCAAGATCGGCAGCGCCTTTGCCTCGACGGCGACGCAGCACGGCGGGCAGGAGACCACGCTGACCTCGATCCACACCACGCTGATGCATCACGGCATGGTGATCGTGGGCGTGCCCTACAGCTGCGCCGAGCTCTCCAACATGAGCGAGATCACCGGTGGCACGCCCTACGGCGCGACCACGCTGGCCAACGCCGACGGCAGCCGCACGCCCAGCGAGAACGAACTGGCGATCGCGCGTTTCCAGGGCAAGCACGTGGCCGAGCTGGCGGCCAAGCTGGGCAACTGAGGCCGGTCGGCTAGTTTTCGTACAAAGCCTAAGAGGGTGTTTACAAATTCGACGAGCGAAGGCGAGACAAGGCGAAATCGGCCGAAAAAGCGGAGTTTACACGGGGTAAATGAGCATTTTGAGGTCGGTTTCAACGCCGTATTGCCTAGCGCAGGCATTTTGTAAACACCCTCTAAGGCCCTTCGCGGCCGGACCGGCCAACGAGAGCCGCTGATCTCATGGAGATCAGCGGCTTTTTGCTGGGCGGTAGTCGAACTCGTGAAAGTCCGCCGCGAGCCCGGCCCCGGAGAGATCCTGGGCGCAGAGGCCGACGAAGGTACCGGTGAAGCGGATGTAGTCCGGATCGTCGTCGCAGAGATGGGAGATGTCGAGCGGATCGCCGATCGGCTGCCACTCGATACCGTCGCCATCTCGATCCGGATCGCCCTGCGCGTCGCCCGGCGCATGGAAGAAACGCAGCCACTCGCGCTCCAGACGCGCCATCAGCCGCACGTCGCCGTCGACCAGGGGGAAATCGCTGGTCAGCGGCTCGTCATAGACGCCATGGCGCGAGACGATGATGCCTAGGCAACGGCCCAGCGTCTCGTCCCGGGTCACCCTCAGGTAGATGTAATCCTTGGTGTCGTAGTAGAGGATCAGCCCCGCCATCTGCTGGAAATGGTCGGGGTGGAAGGACAGCCGCGTCTCCACCTCCACCTCGAGGTGGGTCAGGCGCCTGGCCAGCAGGCTCTGTCGGTGGGTCGACTGCATCGACTCGCCACCCTTGAGCCGCAGGCAGCCCGGGCGCTCGGTCAGCGACAGCCAGGTGTCGTCGAACGGCCTGCGCAGACTCTGCCAGTAGCGGTGGAGGCCGGGACTCTCGAAGGTATCGCGATCCGGCTCGGCGAGGGGAGCCTGCCAGTGAAGATCCGGGCCGGCCACCCGATGGCTGGGGTAGGGGCCGCCCTCGATGCGGAGCCAGTCGTCCTCGGTCCAGACGCAGCGCTGCAGGGCGGTCTCGCGCCCCAGCATGCAGCGCCCGGCGACGACCGGGCGGGCACAGAGATGGGCGCAGTACCACTCGCCCCCGGCGGTCTCCACCAGGCTGCCGTGGCCGGCCTTCTGCAGTTGGTCGGCGGCATCCGGGTTCGAGGTGAGCACCGGGTTGGTCGGGTCGACCTCGTAGGGCCCCGTCAACTCACGCGAGCGGGCCACCGTCATGGCATGGCCGTAACCGGTACCGCCCTCGGCGGTGACCAGATAGTAGTAGCCGTTTCTTCGATAGAGATGCGGGGCTTCGGTGACGCCCAGAGACGTACCCCGAAAGATATTGTGCACGGGCCCGGTGAGCTGCTGGCGTCCGATGTCGTAGCGCTGCAGGGCGATACCGGCGAAGGCGTTACGGCCCTTGCGGAA
>NZ_CALFQK010000161.1:0-15850 GCF_937921195.1 uncultured Salinicola sp. | reverse complement strand
TCGATACGCTTTGCCCTGTAGGCCCCGGCGGGCCTGGCCTGCCGGATCCACGTCAATGGAGTGATACTGAGAAAGGAGTCATTTATGTCACCTGCTCAAGGTTTGGCCATCGAAACGCCAGACAACCTGCACGCCAAGGAGTGGCTGCGCGCGTACCAGCGGATTCGTGCCGCCACCGAGGCCATCTGTGCGCCTCTGCACAAGGAAGACTACATGGTGCAGAGCATGCCGGATGTCAGCCCGCCGAAATGGCACATCGCCCATGTCAGCTGGTTTTTCGAAGCCTTCATCCTGAAACCGTTCCTGCCCGCCTACCAGACCCTCGACCCCGCGTACGATCACCTCTTCAACTCCTATTACGTGACCCACGGCACGCCGTTCCCCCGGCCCGAACGCGGCATGATCTCGAGGCCGACCGTGGACGATGTCTATCGCTATCGCGCTCACGTCGACCGGGCCATGGAAGCGCTGCTCAGCGATCCACCGCAGGAACATCTCCAGGAGATTCTCCGACGTCTCGAGCTGGGCCTGCCGCACGAACAGCAGCATCAGGAGCTGCTGCTGATGGATATCAAGCACATCCTGGCCCAGAACCCGTTGTGCCCGGCCTACCGGAACGACCTGGCGCCGACGCTCGCGCATGACGTCGCTGCGCTCGGCTGGCATGCCTACCCGGCCGGCGTTCGCTACATCGGCCACGACGAAACCAAGGAGGGCTTTGCCTATGACAACGAGATGGGGCGCCACCGCCAGTTCGTCGAGGCATTCCAGATCGCCGACCGCCCGGTGACCAACGGCGAGTTTCTCGCGTTCATGCAGGCAGGTGGATACGACAAGCCCGAGCACTGGCTGTCGGACGGCTGGGCCACGGTCGAGGCCGAAGGCTGGCAGGCGCCGCTCTACTGGGTCGAGCGCGACGGTGTCTGGCACCACTACACTCTGGGCGGCCTGGTACCGGTCGACATGAACGCGCCGGTCTGCCATGTCAGCTTCTTCGAGGCCGATGCCTATGCACAGTGGGCCGGTGCCCGCCTGCCCACCGAGGCCGAGTGGGAGACGGTGGCCCATGATGCCGCCATTCAGGGCAACTTCGGGCAGGGGAACTTCGTCGAGCAGGACCATCTGCAGCCGGTCGCGGCCGTGCAGCCAGCGGAAGTGCCAGGACAAATGTTCGGCGATGTCTGGGAGTGGACGGGCAGCGCCTATCGCCCCTATCCGGGGTTTCGCAAGTTGCCGGGCAGTCTGGGGGAATACAACGGCAAGTTCATGTCCGGCCAGATGGTGTTGAGAGGCGGCTGTTGTGCGACGCCGGCCGATCACATCCGCGTCACCTATCGCAACTTCTTCCCGCCTCATGCCCGCTGGGCATTCTCGGGATTTCGCCTGGCAAGAGAGGCGTGACCATAATGTCGAACACGGCAACAGCCGTGCGTTTCCACGATCAGCAACCTCCGGTTGCCTTCAAATCGCTACGCGACGAGTTGCTTCGAGGCCTGAGGTCGGCCCCCAAGATGGCATCACCCTAGTGTTATACGATCGGCGTGGTTCGGAGCTGTTTGACCAGATCTGCGAACAGCCTGAGTATTATCCCACACACGGAGGAAGCGATCCTGCGCGATGCCGCCGATGACATCGCCAATGTGGTAGGCCGGGATGCCACGCTGATCGAACTGGGTAGCGAAGCGAGCCGCAATGTCCGCCTGTTGTTCGAGACGGTGCGACCGACGAGCTATCTGGGTATGGATATTACCCGTGATTTCCTGCTGGATAGTACGCGATGTCTCGTCGCTGACTATCCTTCATGCTGCTTATGCTGACTTTTCGCAGCGCGTGGCGATGCCCAAGGGGCTGGCGTGCGATCATCCGGTAGCTTTCTTTCCCGGCTCGAGCATCGGTAACTTCACACTGCAGGAAACGGAGCCATTTCTGCACAGCCTGCACTCAATGCTGCCTGGGGATAGCGGTTTGCTGATCGGCGTCGACCTGATCAAGGACGCCACAATCCTCAATGCTGCTTACAACGATGTAGCGGGGTGACGGCGGCCCTCAACTTCAATCTGCTCGAGCGGCCGTGCCGCGAATTTGAGGCCGATCTCGATCCGCAGTTCATTTTCGCCTATGGCGTTTTACAGCGAAGCGCAATCGCGTACCGAGATGCACTTGGTCAGCGATATTGCCCAGAAGATCGAGGTGGTCGACGAAATTTTCCGTTTCGAGGCTGGAGAGACGCAACATACCGAGAATTCCTATAAATACACGATCGAGGGATTCCAGGTTTTAGTTGGGCGTGCGGGCTTTTCAAGCGAGAGCTGAGTGGGTCGATGATGCCGCTCTGTTTAGTGTTCATTAGGTGGAAAGAGCTTGGTCTACTGTTTTTAAGGCTGAATCACGTACATAGGTTCTTTTTTTAACTATTATTTTGCAAAAGCATTTTCCAAAAACGTGACAGCCAGGCCCTTTGTTTAGGGCCTGGTGCGTTGATTTAATTATTTTTTGTGGCTATTCAAATCCCATGTGTATGTTGTAACGACTGTTTGACTCGTTGACACTGCCCAGTGCAGAACCTTTTATCTCAAGGTAGTACTGCCCCGGTGTTACGTCCTCGGTGATCATGAAGTGTCCACTGTTGTCGGTGTCGCTAGCTAGTAGCTGATCAGCAGAGTTGTATAATGCAGCTTCGATTGCCATTGATTGGCCTGAATCGCTGGCAAGGTGTTCGCTGCTTAAGTAAAGCTTACCAGCCCGATCAACCGGGACTTGGTAGCGAACGGAGGTGCTCGCTAACTGCTGGGTAGAAGAGATACCTTCTTGTAATATCTTGTTCGCTGTATCTTGATGTCCCGGAGCAGCAAAGGCGGGTGCAGTGATAGCCACGGCAAGCGCTAAGGTCAATGCTTGAATTCCACGGTTCATGACAATCTCCTAAAAGTTGGTACAGCCTAAGTATGTGCGACGAATCTGAACTGGAGCTGAAAGCGATACGAATATTGATGGATAAACTTGAAAAGCGAATCTGGTAATGGGGTGGCGTAAGTCAATTGCACTAAGTGAATGTTTTCTTTGCGGTTCTGCTTGTTCTATCACATTGCAATCCTTTCACCAAATTAGATAGGTCTTCAGATGTTCATGCCACGACACCTCGTCCGACCTATGATAGCACCACTTATGTTAAACTCTGTTTCTTTATAGCCTCTCTGTATTTCGAACGTTTCTCGAATCTGCTTGAAGATTCAGACCACTAACGGTGTTTAAAATGACTGAAAAGGTTTGGTGCATAGGAAATGATATTTCTATAGCCGGTAGCCGGTAGCCGGTGGCCGGTAGAGGGTAGGGGATGCCGTGTTGCCAGCAAATAAATCTTGAAGAACCGACCAGCAGAGCGGCACTGGTTAGCTTGTTTGGCGAGTGAGTCCTCCAATTTCCGAATTATAGCTGCATTTGTCCTGCATTTTGACGAACATAAGGATCGGGAAAGGCCGCATTGTCTAACACGATCGCACGGGATCCATATGCAAACTATCGAATTATAAAGGACACCGACTAGAATCACTCAAACCATGATGGATACGTCACACCTATGACGATGAGACGGCATTCATGGTTTCCTGCATGAGTCTCCCTGAGTCCGACAAGTATTTTCGGTCCGATCCATCGACTCTTCAAGAGGATCAAAAGATTGGAAACAGGGAGCTCTACCAATTATTTCATCCGAATATCTTCGAAATCTTGCTTCGAACTGACGCTAGATCAGCGGCGCCGGGGCCCGGCTATGCGGCTAAGAGTACCATCCCGGCGTATCAGGCCGTGCCAAAGCAGTGCCATACCGGCATGACCGACAATCAGCACCAGCAGGGTCCAGCCAAGCCAGACATGCCACTGGCGAGCCTGCATCATCCGAGGACCTTGGGTGCTTCCGCCGTCGAATAAAGGTATGCCGAAAGGTGCGAAGGGCTGACCACCGAGCCAGGTCATGTAGAGCCCGAGAGCCGGTATTCCCAGCATTAGCAGATAGAGCAATAAGTGCGACAAAGTCGCGATTTTGGCTAACTTGCCGACGTGAGCTGGGCGGTGGCGTAAGTTGAACAGTGCCCAAAGTGCGCGAAGTACAATCAAGCCCATCAACAGCGTGCCCAGGGGTTGATGGGTCGAAAGCCAGGCTTGTACCCACTGTGGGTGTCCCCATAATATTTTTGCTGCCATCCCGCCAAGTTGCCAAAGCAGCAGCGCGCCGATTCCCCAGTGTAACCATCGGCTGATTCTGCCGTAGCGATCAGGTGTGTCCTTCACGGGTAAAAATGCCATCGTGATGCTTCCTCCTCCCCACAGCAGAGACTCAGTACCAGGCTCGCAGACCCACTACCCATGCAGTAGTCGATTCATCCTCGTCGTAATTGCGTTCATGACTGATCCCCACGTAAGGGCTGATCTCCCGTATCAGGCTATAACTTAGCCTCAGCCCGACCTCGCTGCTGTTGAGGCCTTGCTCCAGGTCATATTCCGGCACATCTTGAAGCGATGCCGAGAGCTCCAGCCGAGGCTGAAGAATCAGTCGTTGAGTGATGAGCATTTCATATTCGAATTCGGTGCTTGCGCTGACATCACCCTCGTCACTGACGAATAACGCAGTGTCGGTTTCCATCATCAAAGGTGCCAGCCCCTGAAAGCCAACGACCGCGAAGCGTCGATCAGGGTCCGGATTGAAGCTTTGACGCACGCCCGTCTGCAAGTTCCAGAACGGGCTTATCGCGCGACTATAGAGCAACTGGAGATCGCTGCTTTCGGGACCTCCTCCATTGGTTGGCCCTTCTCCTTCGCTTTTCCACCAGAAACGGTCGATGTCGTTTCCAATCCAGCCTTGGGCATCCCACAGCCAGGCGTTGGGGGCGCCGTTTGTGTCGCGATACTCGAACCGATCCAGGAGTATCTGGCTGAACAGCGCGTCATCATGTACCGGTTCGTTCCACTCGGCGGGAGAGCCGCTGTGGGCGTTCAGAGGCCCGCCGGGGACGACTTCGTCCACATTGGCACGGCCATGGTTGTCGGCGATAGCGGCGACTGGCAAGCATAGAGCCGCGAGGAGGAGTGTTCCGCAACAGGTGAATTTGCTGTTAAACATTGTCGAACGCCTCCGCCGGAGCGACTCTGACTACCCGGAACATCCCGGCATCCATGTGGTACAACAAATGGCAGTGGAAAGCCCAGCGACCCGGTTCATCTGCAGTGAGAAGTAATGACGCACGCGAGGCCGGCAGGACGCTGAGCGTGTGTTTGAACGGTAGGTGTTCCCCCTGTCCGTTCTCCAGCTCCATAAACATGCCATGTAGGTGGATGGGATGCTCCATCATGGTGTCGTTGACCAGCACCAGACGAATACGGTCTCCCAGCACGATGTCGATTGGCTCGGCGTCGGAATACTTCACGCCGTCGAATGACCACATGTAGCGATCCATATTGCCGGTCAGGTGCAGTTCGATCGTACGTGACGGCGGGCGTCGGTCGCGCATGGGCTTGATGTTGCGTAGCTGACTATAGGTGAGCACGCGATGATCGACAGTCTCGAGACCGGTCCCACGTTCACCGAGCCGGTTGCGCTGCAGCTCGGCGACGTTGATGTTGCCGGGTCCGTGGCCGCCTTGCTCATGGCGTGACACGACCGGGCCGGCATCCTCTGCGCCCATTCCGCCCATTCCGCCCATTCCGCCCATTCCGGCCATGGCGTTGTGGTTGCCGCCGGCGTGATTCATGCCCGACATGCTGCCAGCGCCCATGCCATTCATGGAGCCGTGGTTCCTACCCGACATACTGCCATCGTTCATGCCATTCATGGAGCCGTGGTTCATACCCGACATATTGCCATCGCCCATGCCATTCCTGGAGCCGTGATTCATACCCGACATGCCACCATCGCTCATGCCATTCATGGAGCCGTGGTTCATCGACATGCTGCCATCGCTCATGCCACTCATCTCACCGGCGGCCATGCCGCCCATGGCGCCGTGCGACATATCCATACCCATATCCACCATCGTGCGCTGCGGTGGCTCTCTCAACGGGGGTACCGCCGCGCGCATGCCAGCGCGAGGCGCCAAAGTGCCCAAGGCGAAACCACTGCGGTCCATTGATTCCGCCATCAGCGTGTAGGCAGTGTCTGCTCGCGGCTCGATGATAACGTCATAGGTTTCTGCGACACCGATCTGAAACTCGTCGGTTTCTACCGGCTCCACTTCCTCACCGTCAGCACCTACCACTGTCATGGCCAGGCCGGGAATGCGGAAGTTAAAGTAGGTCATTGCCGAGGCATTGATAACCCGCAGCCGTATCCTCTCTTCCGGTTGAAAGAGTCCTTCCCAGCCAGCCGCCGGATGACGGCCGTTCATCAAGTAGGTGTACGTCGACCCTGTCACATCGGCAATGTCTCTGGGACTCATGCGCATATTGTTCCACGCCAGACGGTCTTGTAGCGTGGCTTTCCAACCATGCTTCTCCACGGCCTCGAAAAAATCGCCTGCCGTGCGTTCGTTGTAGTTGTAGTAGTCGCTTTGACTTTTCAGCCGTGCCATCACTCTATGTGGATCTTCAAAGGTCCAGTCGTTGAGCATGATCACGTATTCGCGATCGGCCTGTATCCGATGGGGGGCTGCAGGGTGCACGACGAGCGGGCCGGTCAGACCGATCTGCTCCTGCATGCCGGAGTGACTGTGATACCAATAGGTGCCGCTCTGGCGCACGGGGAATGCCGCCTCAAAACTTTCGCCAGGTGCGATGCCGGGGAACGACACACCTGGCACGCCATCCATCTCGAACGGCAAGAGCAAACCATGCCAATGAATAGAGGTATCTTCATCGAGATGGTTGTGAATGCGCAGGCGTGCGGTTTGCCCCTCCCATAGTTCGATTAGCGGCGCGGGAATCGAACGATTGATGGTGATGCCGCTGCCAAGGCCACCGGCGATGGCAACCCGTTCTCGACGCACGTCGAGATCCAGCGAGACAGGGCGGGGCGAGCCGCCCGCAACCAGCGCCGCGACCCCACTCTGCGAAGAGAGCGCCTCGCCTCGGGCATAGCTGGGTAGCAGTGACTCCAATCCTGCTAGGGCGCCGGTTCCGGCCAGTGCGATCAGAAGTCGACGACGATCATTATCGATCGAGCGATGTTTCATGGATTTCATTCCCCAACGTGCGTGAGATCACCTAAGAGCGCGTGCGGTGCGCATGACCAAGGTTCAAGCGTTCGAATTCAAGGTGACGGTTCCTTTCATCCCGGCTTCGTAATGACCGGGAAGGAAGCACGCGTACTCGATGACGTCGCCCTGCTCGGGTGCGGTCCAGATCAGTGTCTCGGTCTCGCCCGGCGCTATGGTGACGGCTGCGCTTTGGGTCTCACCGTGATCCATCATGCCGTTGTGATGATCGCCCATCATCTTATCGCTGCCTTCAGCGCCGTGATGGTCTCCGCCCTGTTGCATCATTTCTCGATGCATCTGCTGCATGCGGCCGCTGCCGATAGAAAATTCGTGGGGAATCATGGATACGTTTTCGATCCGAAAACGTACCGTCTTACCGGGTTCAATCTGCAGTTTGTCGGCGTCGAACCACATGCTTCCGGCCTGAATATCGATCGTTCGGCTGGGCGCGGGCTCACTTTGGTGTGACTGACCGTGGCCGGTATCTGCCAAGGCTGAGGCGCTGACGGCAGTCAAGGTGAAAAGCAAGAACAGGAATTTCATCAAAAAGCTCCGCTGTTATGAGAAAGGATATTTAAAAATGATGTTTTCGCCCGCTGATCGAGGCCGGCGGATACCAAAACCAGATTGCCGGGTGCCAGAATCAACCTGCCGATATCGGCAGGGTCATGAACACTTGAGTTTCGTTATCGTCGAACTGATGCACGTTCAAGGCCCGAGCCTGATCGCCGGGCATCCCCGGTGTGCCAGCCGGCATGCCGGGCAGGGCTATACCGCGAACGCTTGGACGTTCGGCAAAAAGCCGATCGAGCGCTGCGCCGGGGACATGGCCCTCGACAACGTAGCCCCCCATCTCGAGGGTGTGGCAGCTCCCGAGTCCATGAGGAAGGTCAAGGCGTTCTTTGATTTCGCCGAGGTTGGTGGTTTCCACGACTTTGACATCGACACCACGTTCCTTCAGATAATCGCCGTAAGCGGCACAGCAACCGCAGGAAGGGCTTTTATAGAGTGTCGCCTGGTCGGGCAGTGAAGCGTGGGCCACTTGGGCACCCAGCATGAATGTTGCGGATAACAACAATGCGATGTTTCTGCTTGGCATGACGAATCTCCGGAGCGTTCATGAGCCTTCGCCAACAGTAAACGTGGGTAAGCTGAAAAGAGGCTGAATGGATCCGCCAAAACGAGAAAAGTATCTTCACGGTGCCGAGCCAGGGTGTAACGTGATTTCGACCCGCAGCCCGCCCAGTCGTGAACGGCCATAGGTCACACGACCGCCGTAGCGTTCGGTGAGCTGTGACAGAATGGAGAGCCCCAGGCCGTGGCCACGATGTTGTTCATCAAGCCTGACGCCTCGCTGGCCAAGGCGCTCGAGCATGATATCCGGAACCCCCGGGCCATCATCCTCGAGCCTTAGGCAACAGGGCTTGGGAAGTAGCGTAAGCTCGACGCGTTGGCGCGCCCATTTACCGGCATTGTCGAGCACGATACCGAGCATCTCCATGCCGTCCTGACGCTCCAGCGGTATCCGGAAATCGACGACGGCGGTGTCATCGAGAACGAAGATGCGATCGGGGTAGAGGGTACGAAACATTTCCAGCATGGAAATGACTTCTGCCATGCCGGTATGTTGCTGTCCTGTAGACTGGCCGGCGATACGCGAATGGCGTAGTTCGCTCTCCAGTTTTTCATCGATGTCGTCGAGACGAGCCAGAATCTGCTTACGACGTTGATCATCCAGGGCTCGTTTTGAGCGAAGGGCTTGCATGACCGCCGTTAGTGGCGTCCTGATCGCGTGAGAAAGGTTGGCCAGTGACTCCCGCGAGCGCTGCTGACGACGTTCATGTTCGTCGAGAAGGGTATTGAGTTGAGCGATGGGGGCTTTCAGCTCGGAGACGGTTTTGATGTCCAGGCGGCGGCGCTCGCCGCGTTGCAGCTCGATGAGCTGGCGCGATAGCCGACCGAACGGGCGTAAAGCATGATTGACCGCGAACAGGTTGAGCAGTATCAACAGCAACAGCAGCACCATGGCCGCTGCACCGATCCACCAGTGAAGGCGTGTCAGTCCTCGCTCGATGCCGGCGAAGTCTTCGCCGACCGTCAATGTGGCGGGTTCGCCGGCAAGCATCAATCCGGTTCGCCACAGCAGCAGTCGATGATCGCGCCACTGCAAGAGTTGCGCGCCTTCTGTGTCCCCGGTCGGCAATGTCTCGAGCGCATCGTGAGTCGCGTAGACACGGCCGTTGGTCCGCAACTGATAGAAGTGGTGAAAGGTTTCGGCGGGGCTGGAATCAGGTGGCAGCGACAGGGCACTCGGGCCCTCGAGGCGCAATCGGCGCACGACCAGTTCGGATTCCTGCTGTAAGCGATCGGCGAGAAAATTCCGTGCCAACTGGTCCAGCAGCAGTCCGTGCAGTACCCAGGTACTCCCGACGACGATCAGCGCCGCAATGCCCAGGCTACCCAGCAACCGGAGGCGTAGGCTTCGCCGGCTAAACCGAGACAAGCATGTACCCCTCACCACGGCGCGTCACGATGCGCTCACGTCCGAGCCGATGACGTAGTCTGCCGATATAGACCTCGACGAGATTGGGAGCCGCAGCATCCTGCTCGAGCGCGTAGAGTTGTTCGAGCAAGTGTCGCTTGGAGTGAACGCGATCAGGGTGGCGCATCAGGTAGCGCAGAAGCCGAAATTCGGTGGAGGTGAGTGTTTGCCACTCCTGGTGATCCAGACTGAACTGCTGGCGTGCCTCATCGAGCCGAAGATTGTTGATCTCCAGAAGGGAGGAAAAATGACTACCTCGACGACGCAACAAGGCCTCCAGGCGCGCCAGCAACTCTTCCTCATGATAAGGCTTGGTGAGGTAGTCGTCGGCGCCGGCGCGAAGCCCTTCGACCTTATCCATCCAGCTATCTCTTGCGGTCAGAATCAGTATCGGCACAGACCACTTAGCGTCCCGCCAGTCGGAGAGGAGACTCAGCCCGGAGCCGTCCGGCAAACCAAGGTCCAGAATGACCAGCGTGTACTCCTCGCTAGCCGAGAGCGCAGACGCCGATCGGCTACTAGGTGAAATGTCGGTGCGGTAGCCAGCATCATCTAGAAGCTCTGCCAAACTTTCCGCCAACAGCTCATCATCTTCTACCAGTAATATTCTCATGGCTCATCGAGAGACTGAATCTGTTTGCCGAAGATACAGCCGGTTCCTGAATGGTTCCTGAAAATCCGGAAGGCGCCGGATATCGTGATTTATCCCAATTCGGTGTTCATTCAACTGAGGCCTCCCCGAAGCCACATCTCAGGCATTTCGATCGACCGGGTTTTTGCGTGACGGTGGCAGGATCATCGCTTCACCTGGAATGCCATCGGTGCCACAGGGTAAGCCCCACAAAGAGCACAATACATGCAAAGAATGCCGCCATAACGTCATCCAGCACGATACCCAAGCCGCCACCGATGGCTTCGCTATAGCCAATGGGCAATGGCTTGGTGACATCGAACAGCCGATATAACACGAACGCCACTCCCATCGTCCAGGCACGGCGCGCCACCGTGATTCCGAGCATGGCGATCGGAAACGCCAGGTACTCATCGGCGACGATCTGGGAGAGATCTCCGCCGCCGAGCCAGATTGAAGCCCAATGACAAATTGGCACTGCCGTGACCAGCAGTACCGACAGAATGACAACCCGGCGTTGCGGCGAGTGATGTGTCAGCCACCAGGCCAACGGCACACCGATCAGCGACCCGATTGTCCCCGGTGCCCAGGATATCCATCCCAGGCCAAAGCCGGTCGCTACCAGCAAGACCGCATTCTCTATCAACATCTGTCTAATCCATGAGAGGAGGGGGTTGGCTTGCGATCAGGAGCAAGACTTGCTAAAACGAAAGTCGATATCGATCTTCGTTTTCGGTAGACCGGAAGTCAATACAATGAAGCATCATCACTTGCTCGTGGGCCTGGTCAGACTACACGTCCTTCACCATGCCGCCGAGCATGAAATCAACGGACAATGGATGATCGATGAGCTGGCGCGTCACGGCTATCGACTGAGCCCCGGCACTCTTTATCCCATGCTGCACTCGATGGAGAACAGGGGATACCTGATCTCCCGCGAAGCGCATCAGGGTAGCGTTCGCCGTAAGTTCTATCGCGCGACCGATCTAGGTCGAGAAGGGCTTGAAACGGCCAAACGCCAGCTGAGAGAGCTGACCGGCGAGGCCTTAAAAGACGACAGTCCATTGTAAGAGAGCCATGGCAAGGAGCCCGGATGGAGAATCAGACACCACGCCCTGCCGGACTTATTAGAGAGGTCTTCGCGGCCTTTCTGTTGCTGGGCTTGACTTCCTTTGGTGGTCCCATCGCTCACCTGGGTTACTTTCGCAGCGAGTTCGTAGAGCGACGCCGCTGGCTTTCTGAACAAGCGTACGCAGACCTGGTGACGCTCTGCCAGTTTCTACCTGGGCCCGCCAGTAGTCAGGTGGGATTCGCTTTAGGGCTGATGCGCGCCGGCCCCTGGGGCGCGGCGGCGGCTTGGACGGCCTTCACGCTGCCCTCGGCCATTTTGCTGGCGTTGTTCGCCCTGGGCGCTGAAGTGCTTGATGGCCCCATCAGCCAAGGCATCATCCACGGCCTAAAGATAACGGCCGTGGCCGTGGTCGCCAACGCCGTGTGGGGAATGGCGCGCAGTCTCTGTCCCGATTCTCGGCGCGCCGGCATTGCCTTGTCCGCCGTGTTCACCGTGGCGTTGGTGAGCGGTCCAGCGGGACAAGTGGCCGCCATCATGATTGGGGTGGCGGCAGGCATTATCCTTTGTCGGACTCACGCCGTAACCGATGTCCAAAATCTGACTTTCCCGGTGTCTACTCGTGCCGGTTATCTGTCGGGGTTCGCTTTCATCACACTTCTGCTCGGCTTGCCGTTACTGGCTTGGGCTTTTCCCACCGCCTTACTGTCGGTCATGGATGCTTTCTATCGCGCTGGTGCTCTCGTGTTCGGGGGGGGTCACGTTGTGTTGCCGCTTCTCGAGACTGAGGTGGTGCAGTCCGGCTGGGTCGCCGCGGACGAGTTTCTGACCGGCTACGGAGCCGCCCAAGCCGTACCTGGGCCACTATTCACCTTTGCTTCCTATTTGGGCGCGTTGATGACGCCGCTCGCCGGCGGCTTGGCGGGCGCCGCCGTGGCGCTGGTGATGATTTTCCTGCCCGGATTGCTGCTGCTGGTGGCGGTACTGCCCCATTGGAACCGATTCCGGCGCTGGGACAGCGCGCAAGCGATGATGCGTGGGGCCAATGCGGCGGTCGTGGGCATTCTGGGCGCCGCCCTCTACCAGCCAGTCTGGACCAGTGCGATTCACGGCCCCCGTGAGTTCGCTCTGGCGCTGACCGGCTTCCTCCTGCTGAGCGTCTGGAAACTGCCAGCGTGGATAGTGGTCTTGGTCCTTTCAAGCGGAGGCGTGCTAATCACCCTATAGTCAGCATTGCACTTTAGGTTTTTTCGCCGATTTATCGGTAGTTAATGAAGCGGTGTGACTTGTCAGAGGTGAATTTGGGTTGTGTTTCTAGCACTAGATGCCGTTTATATGACTGCGAACCTCGGTAAGGTGACAAAGTTTTTATACGGTTGTTGTGATAGATACCAAATTGCTTAAAAAACACTTATGTGAAGGAAAAAAATAGTGCAGTGATTATAATCTTTTCTTAAGGCACCTCTCCCAATATGCCCATCTGAAGTCGGCCCGAGTTCTGGTGCGCCGGCGATATGACGTCAGAGGGACTGTCTTAAGTGAAGACAACGATAGAGCATTCTGTGGTTCCTTCTCGCAAAGGCCTTGCGAGGATCCTATACGCAGCTAGATATTCCGTATTCGGCCTCAGGCATGCATGGAAGCAGGAGGCGGCATTTCGGCAAGAAATCATATTGTGTGCGGTGCTGTTGCCTGTGGTTTTGATGGCTAACGTTTCCGGTTTAGAGCGGGCTATGCTTTTTGGGACCGCAATACTGGTCATCATTGTTGAATTGCTAAATTCCGCGTTAGAAGCAGTCGTGGACCGAATCGGCCTAGAGTTTCATCCGCTGAGCGGTAGCGCAAAAGATATGGGATCGGCAGCGGTCTTGGTCAGTCTGGTCCTAATGGCAGGAGTATGGCTATGCATACTTCTGTAGGATTCGAAAGCCATCTGTTGCGATTGTTTTACGGATGGCTTTTTTTTATTGCGCTAATGCTGCTGTTTCAGCTCTATGACATAGATTTTTATATTGCTGATTATCTCTACCACTGGGAGGGCGGTCAGTGGTTACTGAAAGATAATGCTATCGCTAAATCCATTCTTCATGACGATGGACGAATTTTAAGCGAGTTGATGGGAGCCGGGCTGATTGGATTTGCGGTGACGGCATTTATGAAAAAGAGCCTCGGCCATTGGCGTCGACCTTTGCTGTACCTCATCACCTCCGTGGCTTCATCCACGGTGCTTGTAAGCCTCATCAAAAACTCCATCAGCATGGATTGCCCTTGGGATCTTGCACGCTACGGTGGTGATCTTCCTTTTATCGGTCTGTTTGAAAGCCGTCCAGCAGGCATGCCTGATACGGCATGCTTTCCTGCGGGCCATGCTAGTGCGGGCTATGGCTGGGTTGCGTTGTATTTTCTTCTTGCCGTAATGGCGCCGAGTTGGAGGTATGTTGGCTTGGCGATAGGCCTGAGCATGGGTTTGGTTTTCGGTATCGATCAACAGCTCAGGGGCGCTCATTTCTTATCGCACGATCTGTCGACGCTCATGATCTGCTGGTCGTGCAGCGCCATTTTGGGGTGGCTGATGCTAAGGAAGTTCAGCGCCCAGTCCGAATTCGTGAATGCGTGGATGTCCCACGCCGCTCGACCAGTCATTGCCCCCACTCATCACGTCAAAAAGGAGGGGGCATGAACAAGTTCATAAATTTACTGAGCCGTCGCCCCACGGCAAGCCCAGAACTGTTGACGCTAATTGTCTCGGTAGCATTCACATTATTTTATAATAATGCCTTCTGGCAGAAGGTGCTGGATTTGCATTCTCCGGCCTTAGCCGGGTCGTGGCTGACCTTGATAGGATACGGTGTACTGATGACTCTTGTTCAGTACATCGTTTATATGCTATTTGCGACTCGATACACGGCAAAACCAGTGTTGATAGTATTAATGCTGGTTGCCGCTAGCATCAGCTATTTTACCTCCGCATATCACACGTATTTCGATACAACTATGGTGGTGAATACGCTTCAGACTGACTCTCATGAGGCAAGCGAGCTAATTACGGCTGGCTTTTTTAAGCATCTGCTGATATTTGCGGGATTGCCTATTCTAATTTTGCTGAGATTCAAGGTCGTAAGGAGTGGTTGGAAAGTCACAGTTTTCAGAAAGGTCGGTTATTTTTTGTCGGGCGTCGTTCTGCTAATCGGCAGCGCGCTTCTCATTTATCAGAGTTTTGCTTCGGAGATGCGTAATAATCCGGAGATGAGATATCTTTTAACTCCTGGGAACTATGTTGTATCATTGGCTAGGGTGTTAACAGCAAGCGAGAAAAATAAAGTTGAGACGAAGATCCCTTTGACCGCCCAAGCGACCTACGAGGGCAGTGATAGACCAAAGTTGATTGTTATGGTTGTCGGAGAAACTACTCGTGCCGCTAACTGGGGGCTTAACGGCTATGATCGACAGACGACGCCTGAGCTTGCCAATCGGGATCTGGTTAACTACTCCAACGTAACCTCATGTGGCACGAGTACAGCCGTTTCAGTTCCGTGTATGTTCTCACCTTGGGGCAGAGACAATTACGACGAAAGTGCGATAGACCAGCATGAGGCGCTACTGGATGTGCTGAAGATGGCCGGCTACGACGTGCTGTGGATCGATAATCAATCCGGCTGCAAGGGTGTTTGTGATCGAATTCCCAGTATCAAGCTAGATTCATCGACCCAAACACCAGGGTGTGGCCAGGATGAATGCTTTGACGATGCGCTCCGAGAACAATTACAGGTGAGAACCAAGGAGCTTAAGAAAAATACCGTCATCGTTCTGCACGAAATGGGCAATCACGGGCCTAGCTATTATAAGCGTTATCCTAAAGTCTATGAAAAATTTACTCCTGTGTGTCAGCAGGATGACTTAAGTAAGTGTGACGTTCAAAGCATCAAGAATGCTTACGATAATGCGATCTTTTACAATGATCATGTATTATCCGGAATCATTGACTATCTGGAAACGCAGGATAACTATGATTCAACGATGTTGTATGCTTCTGATCACGGAGAATCCTTAGGTGAAAATGGTGTTTACCTCCACGGGTTGCCCTATCTGATCGCGCCTGACGAGCAGACGCATGTTCCCATGATTTGGTGGCTTTCCAAGAATATCCGGCACGATGAAGGCATTGATTACAGGTGCATTCAGCAAGCGGCTGGATCTCATCACAGTCACGCCAATCTGTTCCACACGATCTTGGGTTTGGCCCAAGTCAAAACTGATGTTTACGACGTCAAACTCGACATGGCGGCTTCCTGCCAAGCATCTTGAAGTGCTACACGAGCCCCGCTAGGGGCTCGTATCATTTTCCCCGCTCTCAGTAAGCGCCGGATTATTTCGGGTATACGGATTTAATGGTTGATGGGGCACCTTCACCCCATCAATCTGAT
>NZ_CALFQK010000160.1:0-10729 GCF_937921195.1 uncultured Salinicola sp. | reverse complement strand
TTAGCGCCGATGGTAGTGTGGGGTCTCCCCATGTGAGAGTAGGTCATCGTCAGGCTTCTATCCCAAACCCCAGCTTCGAGAGAAGCTGGGGTTTTTCTTTGTCCGGCACACGATCGCTGCGGGCTGCGGGCTGCGGGCTGCGGGCTGCGGGCTGCGGGCTGCGATCCATGAGATAGCTCTGCAGCGGCGTCCATGTCTAGGTTCAAAGGGTCGGCTCAACGGCCTGAAACGTTCCTCTCCGCGCCGCATGAGCTAGTGTATTGATCGGGCATGGCACGCATGAGAGGTCGATATGCTGGATTATCTTCCCGATCAGTTTACCGCGGTCGTTACCGGTGCCGGCGGTGGAATCGGTCAGGCCATGGTTAATCGTCTGCTAGAGAGCGAACGCCCGGGGCGTGTCATCGCGGTTTCCCGGCGTGATCCCGAGCATGAGGATTCCAGAGTCGAGAATCTGAAAGTCGATGTCACGACCGAACAGGGGCGCAGGCTGCTGGGGGACAGAGTGAATGGCGACCCCATCCACCTGCTGTTCAATGCCATTGGCCTGTTGCATGACGAGCGGCGTGCGATCTCGCCGGAAAAGCGGCTCGAGGATCTGGATGCCGAGACGTTGTCCACGCTATTTCACGTCAACGCCATCACGCCGGTTCTGCTGATCCAGACGCTGGTCAACTCCCTCAAGGGCCGCCATCCCGCCATCATTGCCAGCCTCTCGGCCAGGGTGGGATCGATCGGCGATAACGAACTGGGCGGGTGGTACGGCTATCGGGCCAGCAAGGCGGCGCACAACATGTTCCTGCGCACGGCCGTTGTCGAACTGGCACGCTACAATCGTCAGGCGATCGTACTCAGCCTGCATCCGGGAACGACCGACACCGGCCTATCCCAACCTTTTCAGAGCAGGGTTCCGGAGGGCAAGCTTTTCACGCCAGATTTCGTGGCGGAGCGATTGCTCGCAGTGATGGAAGACCGCCGCCCTGATGAGAGCGGCAGTTTCTGGGATTGGGCAGGAAAGCCGATACCGTTTTGACGGTACCGGCCTTGTGGCCATCACGCCGACTGCATGACCTGCAGGGCTTCGATCAGACTGTTCATCTCGTCGTCGGTGCCGATCGAGATACGCAGGAAGTCGCTGAGGCCATCCTTGTTGAAATGGCGGACCAGGATGCCGCGCTCGCGCAGACCGCTGAACAGGCTTGCCCCACTGTGCTTGGGGTGACGCACGAACAGGAAGTTGGTCTGTGATGGCAGGACCTCGAACGCCATCGTCTCGAGCTGCTGGCGTGTCCACTCGCGGGTGGCCATGACCCGTTCGCAGCATGCCTTGAAGTGCGACTCGTCCTGCAGCGAGGCAATGGCGACGTCGCTGGCCAGCATATCGATCGGGTAGGAGTTGAAGGAGTTCTTGACCCGCTCCAGTCCCTCGATCAGCTCACGCGAGCCGATGGCATAGCCCACACGCAAGCCGGCCAGGCTGCGTCCTTTCGACAGGGTTCCGGTGACCAGCAGGTTGGGATGGTCCGCGATCAGCGGTACGACGCTCTCGCCGCCGAAATCGACATAAGCCTCGTCGACCAGCACCACGCTGTCGGTGATGCGCTCCAGCAGCTGCGCGACAGCCTGACGGGGGTGCCCATGGCCGGTCGGCGCGTTAGGGTTGGCGAACACCACACCGCCATTGTCGGAATCGAAGGCCTCCAGGGCGATCTGCCAGCGGTCGTCCAGCGCTACGGTACGGTAGTGAATATCGTAGAGCTTGCAGTAGACCGGATAGAAGCTGTAGCTGATGGCCGGCATCAGCAGTGGCTTCGGCTGACAGAAGAACGCCTGGAATGCCAGCGCCAGCACCTCGTCGGAACCATTGCCGACGAACACCTGTTCCGGCTCGACGCCATGGGTCTTCGCCAAAGCCTGTCGCAGCGCCAGTGACTCGGGATCTGGGTAGCGACGAAGGTGGTCCACCGCGAACGCCTGCAGTACCCGCTCGACGGTCGGGGACGGCGGATAAGGGTTCTCGTTGGTATTGAGCTTGATCAGTCTTTCGCGCGGTTGCTCGCCCGGTACGTAGGGGGTCAGGGCGCGAACGGCGGGACTCCAGAATTGACTCATGATCTCTCGCGGGACGTTTTCTACGGTGCCTGTTAAGCGTGGCGGGTCTGCACTCATAGTGACCTCTGGCCTGAAACGGCGCAAGCCGCGGCCATCGAATGTGCCTGGCAGGGTTGATTAGTGCTCTAACGGCCTCACCTAACGGACATCGTTCAACAGCGCATCAAGGAAGACCATGTCCTACGAAAAGCTACTCTCGCCCATCACCGTCGGCGACATCGAGCTCTCCAACCGGGTGCTGATGGCACCGCTGACGCGCGCCAGAACCCCGGACAGCGTGCCGGGGGCATTGCAGGCGGAATATTATGCGCAGCGGGCCGGTGCCGGGCTGATCATCAGTGAAGCAACCAACATCTCTCCCACGGCGCGTGGCTACGTCTATACCCCGGGGATCTGGACCGATGCCCAGGAAACCGGATGGCGTCAGGTCGTCGACGCCGTGCACGATGCCGGTGGCAAGATCGCGCTTCAGCTCTGGCATGTCGGACGCATCTCCCACGAGATGGTGCAGCCGGATGGCCAGGCGCCGGTCGCCCCCAGTGCCCTGCGCGCCGAGGGGGCCAACTGCTTCGTCGAGTTCGAGGACGGCAGCTCGGGCCAGCATCCGACCAGTACCCCGCGGGCGCTGGCGCTCGACGAAATCCCCGGTGTCATCGACGATTACCGTCAGGCTGCCAAGCGCGCCCAGCGGGCCGGCTTCGATCTGGTGGAGGTCCATGCCGCCAATGCCTACCTGCTGCAGCAATTTCTCGCCACCGGCAGCAATCAGCGCAATGACCGCTATGGCGGCAGCGTGGTCAACCGCGCCCGTCTGCTGCTGGAAGTCGTCGATGCCGTGAACGAGGTCATGGGCGCCGGGCGCGTCGGTGTGCGCCTGTCGCCGTTCATCGAAATCTTCGGCCTGTCGGATGACGAACCCGAGGCGATGATGCGCTATCTGGCCAGCGAACTGAGCCGTCGCCAAATCGCCTATCTGCACGTCAATGAGCCCGACTGGACCGGCGAAGGTCCGCAACTGACCGACGATTTCCGCCGCGACTTGCGCGAGCGCTTCAGCGGTACGCTGATCTACTGCGGGCACTACACGGCCGAACGCGCGGAGGCCTTGATCGACAAAGGGCTGGGCGACGCCGCCGCTTTCGGCCGCCCCTACATCGCCAATCCGGATCTGGTCGAGCGGTTCCGGCGTGATGCAGCCCTCAACGAGCCGAATCCGGAGACTTTCTATGGCGGTGGCGCGGAAGGCTATACCGACTATCCAGTAATGGATTGAAGCGCTCTCGCGTGGCAGTCTGACGCTCTCGGTTGAATGGGATGTCATGCGTGAGACTTACCGCTATCCTGTAGTCACGTGGCCGCCAAGGCGGCCTGTATGGCCCAGAAGTGTAAGGAGAACCAATATGCAGATCAGGACGTTGCTGGCCAGCGCCGCCACGGTAGCCGTACTGGCCGGTTGTGCCAGCGGAGGATCTCAGACTCAGCCCGGCACCGCCGATTCCTCTGCCGGCGCGTCGTCGAGTGCCGTCACCTACGAAGGCACGCTGCCTTGCCGTAGCTGCGATGGCATCGACCTGACCGTCAACCTCAACGGTTCCGAATCCTCGCCGGCGTCACAGCGCACCTTTACGCTCGAAGCCGACTACGTGAATCACCCGCAGAATCCGGACCCCGAGCAGTACGAAGGTCAGTGGGAGACGATGACGGGTACCGCGGTCGACCCGCAGGCCACGGTCTACGAGCTGACGCCGAACGGCGAAGGCCAGATCTACTATTTCCAGAAGATCGATGACCGCACGCTGGAACTGATCGACCCCCAGCGTCGTCGCTTCGAGAACGGCCAGATGTTGCGCCTGACTCGCCAGTAGGCAAGACGCTGACGATCGTAGAGGCGGCCACGGGCCGCCTCTCGTCGTTGTGGGCTGGCCATTTGTGGCACCATACGCATCTTGCGACCCTCTACCCGGCCTGACGGAGACCCCGCGCGTGGCAAAAGCGAAGAGCGCCTTCGTCTGCACTGAATGCGGTGCGGAATACAGCAAATGGCAAGGCCAGTGCAGCAACTGCCGTGAATGGAACACGCTGACCGAGATTCGCATCGGCGGTGCCCGCCCCGGCGCCTCGACTCCCGGTAGCAGCGGCGCTCGTGGCGGCTATACCGGTGCGCTGTCGCGGGAAGTCGTCGATCTCTCTGGCGTAGACCTGACCGAGGTACCCCGTTTCAGCTCCACGTTCGAGGAGTTCGACCGGGTACTCGGCGGCGGGCTGGTGCCCGGCTCGGCGGTGTTGCTGGGCGGCCATCCCGGCGCCGGCAAGTCCACCCTGCTGCTGCAGACGGCCTGCCGCCTGGCCCAGAGCAAGCGCGTTCTCTACGTGACCGGCGAAGAGTCGCTGTCGCAGGTGGCGATGCGGGCCCACCGTCTGCAACTGCCGACCCAGGGGCTCAAGATGCTCGCCGAGACCAGCATCGAGACGCTGCTGGCCGTGGCGGAGCGAGAGCGGCCCGAGGTGTTGATCATCGACTCCATCCAGACCACGCACCTGGAGGATATCGGCTCGGCGCCCGGCGGCGTGGCCCAGGTCCGGGAGTCGGCGGCGGCGCTGACGCGCTTCGCCAAGCAGAGCAATACCGTGCTGCTGCTGGTCGGCCACGTGACCAAGGATGGCACCCTGGCCGGGCCCAAGGTGCTCGAGCACATGATCGATGCCTCGCTGCTGCTCGAGGGTGGCAGCGACTCGCGTTTTCGCACCCTGCGCGGACAGAAGAACCGCTTCGGCGCGATCAACGAGCTCGGCGTGTTCGCGATGGTCGAGCTCGGTCTCAAAGAGGTCAAGAATCCTAGCGCGATCTTCCTGTCGAGGAGCGAGGAGCTGGCCTCCGGCAGTCTGGTAATGGTGGTGTGGGAAGGCACCCGTCCGATCCTGGTCGAGGTGCAGGCGCTGCTCGACGAATCCGCGCTGGGCAATCCGCGCCGGGTGGCGGTGGGGCTCGACCACAATCGCCTGGCGATGCTGCTCGCCGTGCTGCACAAGCACGGTGGGCTGTTCACCGGCGACCAGGATGTCTTTCTCAACGTCGTCGGCGGGGTCAAGGTGCTGGAGACCAGTGCCGATCTGGCGGTGTTGCTGGCCGTGGTCTCCAGTCTCCAGAACCGGCCGCTGCCGCGGGAGCTGGTGGTGTTTGGCGAGGTCGGCCTCTCCGGGGAGATCAGGCCGGTACCCAGTGGCCAGGAACGCATCGTCGAGGCCGCCAAGCATGGTTTCACGCGGGCCATCGTGCCGCGCGGCAACGCGCCCAAGAAAGCGCCCGCCGGCATGCAGGTGGTGGCGGTCGACAAGTTGGCCGAGGCGCTGGAGGCGCTGTGAGCGGGCGGGCCGTAGCCGCTGCCGCCAAGCGGTCGACAGGGTGCGATCCGGTCGTCGGCGCTGAGTCGCGTCGCCGGGTCGGTTAAACTGATTGCCAGGATCGATATCTCCAGGAACGGGACGAGGAGCCAGAGATGAGTGCCATTCGCCTGACGCAGTACAGCCATGGGGCCGGCTGCGGCTGCAAGATCGCCCCTGACGTACTCGACCGTATTCTCGCCAAGGCGGGGCCGGGCGCCAACAGCAAGAACCTGATCGTCGGCAACCAGGGGCGCGAGGATGCCGCCGTCTACGATCTCGGTGACGGCCGCGGGCTGATCTCCACCACCGATTTCTTCATGCCGATCGTCGACGATCCGTTCGACTTCGGCCGCATTGCGGCGACCAACGCCATCAGCGACGTCTACGCCATGGGGGGGACGCCGATCATGGCGCTGGGTATCCTTGGCTGGCCACTGGACAAGCTGCCGGCGGAAGTCGCCGGTGACGTCATGTCCGGCGCTCAGGCGGTCTGCCGTGAACTGGGCGTCGCCCTGGCGGGCGGACACTCCATCGATGCGCCGGAACCGATCTTCGGGCTCGCGGTCAACGGCCTGGTCGATCTCGACAACCTCAAGCTCAACAGCGGTGCCAAGCCCGGCGATCTGCTCTACCTGACCAAGCCGCTGGGCGTGGGACTGCTGACGACGGCCGAAAAGCAGGGCAGGCTGCAGGCCGGTCATCACGGTCTGGCGCGGGAGACCATGCTGGTCGCCAACGATATCGGCAAGGAGCTGGCCAAGGTCCAGGGCGTGCATGCCATGACCGATGTCACCGGCTTCGGCCTGGCGGGTCACCTGAGCGAGGTGTGCGCGGCCAGCGGCGTCGAGGCGCGAATCGACTTCGCCAAGCTGCCGAGGCTTGCCGAGGCCGAGGCCTACCGGCGCCAGGGTGCGGTGCCGGGCGGTACGGGGCGCAATCGCGAGGCGATCGGCGAGGCGCTGCCGGACATGGATGCCGCCCACTGGCAGTGGCTGTGCGATCCGCAGACCTCCGGCGGGCTGCTGCTGGCCGTGGATCCGGCCTGGGCCGACGACGTCGAACGGATCGGGCGCCAGCACCAGCTCAAGCTGGAGGCCTTCGGCGAGTGCGTCACCCCCCGCGGCGGCGCTGGACTGATCGAGGTGCGCGGTTGAAGGGCAATCAGTTCGTCGACGCCGACCTTGCGCTGCTGGAGCGGCCTCTGATCGATGTGCGCGCGCCGATCGAGTTCTCGGCCGGTGCCTTGCCCGGTGCGATCAACCTGCCGCTGATGGACGACGACGAGCGCCGCGAGGTCGGGATCCGTTACAAGCACGCCGGTCAGGCCTCGGCGGTGGAACTGGGCAACCACCTGGTATCGGGCGATCGTCGTGAGTCGCGTCTTGCCGCCTGGGAGCAGGCGATCGAATCGGCGCCGGATAGCGTGATCTACTGCTTCCGCGGTGGCATGCGCTCGAAGATTTCACAGCAGTGGCTGGCCGAGCGAGGCCACCCGCTGCCGCGAATTCGCGGCGGTTGGAAGGCGATGCGCAATCGGCTGATCGAGGCGCTCGAAACCCATAGCCACGCTCCCCTGCTACTGATCGCCGGCCTGACAGGGTGTGCCAAGACGGCACTGATCAACGCGCTGGACTCGGGGGTCGACCTGGAAGGTCACGCACGTCACAAGGGCTCGGCCTTCGGCCAGCATCCGCTGGCCGGCCCCTCGCAGATCGATTTCGAACACGGTCTGACGCTGGACCTGATGCGCCTGCCACGAGCCCGCGTGGTCGAGGACGAGTCGCAGCGTATCGGGCGCCTGGCGATACCGGCGACCTTCTGGCAGTCGATGAAAGCGGCGCCGTGCATTCGTGTGGAGATGCCGCTGGAGTGGCGCCTCGAACAGATCCGCAAGGATTACATCCAGGATCTCAGCGAGATCTACCATCGCCACTATGGGCCGCAACTGGGCGAAGTGCTGTTTCGCAAGCAGCTCTCCAGTGCACTGAAACGTCTCGGCAAACGCCTGGGGGGCGAGCGACTGGCGCGACTGATCGAGGCGCAGCAGCGGGCATTCTCGGCGCAGCGCCTCGGCAACGTGCAGGCGCACGATGACTGGCTGGCTCCGCTGCTGCGGGAATATTACGACCCGATGTATCGCCATCAGATCGAGCACCAGCCCCGACCGACGCTGCACATCGGGGACTGGGACAGCTGTCTGGCGGTCGCCCGGCAGTGGGAGCGTCAGTACGCGGCCTAGCGCGGGAATCCTCGTTTCGACCCTAGCGACCGTCGAGCCACTGGGTCATGACCCGATCCAGCAGCGCCGCCTGGCGATCGAAGCGTTTCGGGTCGCGCAGGATCTCGTCACGGGTCTGGACGTAGGCCGTGGCAGCGGTCGCCGGCAGGTCGTGATCGCATAGATCCGCCGTGCCCTGGGCCGTCGATTCCAGGTGGCACTGCAGCGCGATGACGCGACCCGCATCCCAGGCGAACCCCTGGACCGGGCCGCCCGGCGTGCTGCCCAGCGGCAGGCAGCCATCCGGCAGGCCGAAGATGTCGCGATGCCAGAGCAGTGCCTCGAAGGTTTCCGGCAGATCGAAGGGGCTGTCGTCGGCCAGGGTCAGCGGCTGCCAACCGATTTCCGGCTGCACCGCGGGCGATACGATGGCGCCGAGCGCCTCGGCGATCAGGCCGGCACCGAAGCCGATGCCAAACACCGGCTTGTTGCTCTTGAGGGCGCGCTCCACCAGCTTGCGTTCTCGCTTGAGCAGCGTCGCCGCCGGGGGCGAGAAAGCGTCGAGCACCACGAGCGCGTCGCAGTTGGCCAGCGGCGGCGGCAGTTCGCCCTCGTCGAGCCGGCAGTGGTTGTAGCTGTGACCCAGGCCGGTGAGCCAGTCCGCTATGCGGGCCGGGCCGAACAACGGACTATGCTGGAGAAAATAGATATGCATGATACGTCCATGATGGGGTCGACCGGGCGACGCCACAAGCGGGGAGTTAGCAGTTAGCCATGGCCATCCGTGCCCAGATTCTCGAACAGATCTATACCATCGTGGCGCAGATCCCGCCGGGGCGCGTTACCACCTATGGTCGAATCGCCGGGATGACGGAAGGTGCCACGGCGCGCATGGTCGGTACGGCGATGCGACAGTTGCCGACCGGGCACGACCTGCCCTGGTATCGGGTCATCGGGGCCAGCCGCCGAATCGCGGATCATGGCGGCGCCCAGCGCCAGCACGAGAAACTGCGCGCCGAGGGTGTCGTCTTCGATGCCAGCGATCGCGTACCCACGCATTTGATGTGGCCAGAGTGATGATGTGGCCAGGATGATGGAGAGTTCATGACCAAGCCCTCGGGTAGCTTCAACGCCAGATTGCGTCAGCTCGATGCGCGCCGGCGGATCGCGTTCATGGCCGCCTTGAGTGAGCGGCTGGTGCCAAACTACGCGCTCTACGCCGTCGTGAGCGGGCAGGGCAACCCCAGCGTGCTCCATAACGTGCTGGATCTGGTGTGGGAGCGGCTCAAGATCGCCGCGGCGAGGATCGACTTCGACAAGCAGGCCGAGAAGCTGGCCGCTATCGAGCCGCCGGAGACCGATGACAGCTTCGGTGCGCGGCGGGCGACGGAAGCGGTCATGGCACTGACCACGCTGCTCGATACCCTGCGCGGCGAGGCACCGGAAGCGGCGCTGGAGGTGAGCCGCGTCTCGCGTAACGGCGTACGCGCCTATATCGAAATGACCGAGGGCAGCGAGGACGCCGAACGGCTCGATGCACTGTTTCGTGAGCATGACCTGATGCAGGACGAGCGTGATTTCCAGGATGCGGTGCTCGAAGCGCTCGAGGCCGACCCCAGGCTCGAGGATCTCTCGGCACTGCGCGCGCTCGGTCGCAACCAGGGGGTCAGCAACCTTGGACTGAGCCTCGACTGACCCGCTACCGGTTGTGGGTAAAACGGCTACGCTGAGGCGTGTGGATAACGCTGACGACCACTCGGCGCCCCGACCCACGAACGTTCATGGAGGAACATCATGCAGAAGCGCTGGTTGATTGGCGGCCTGACCCTGGCGGCCGTCATGCTGTCGGGCTGCCAGAGCCTGACCGGCTGGGGAGGTGACGCCCTGCGAACCGAGGCGGTGGTGAAGAGCGCCCACGAGCCCGGTTGCGAGAAAGAGAGCTGCGCCAACGTCAACGCGGCCTACTTGCGTTTCCCCGAGTCACCACGGCTCTCCGCCGAACTCGAGCGACGGCTGTTCGGGCTGGCGAGCGGGCTCAGCGACAGCCCCGACGGCAATGCCATGGGGCAGGCCACCTCGTTCGAAGCCTTTGCCGACCAGGTCTTCGCGGCTTCGCGTCGCGCTCGCGAGGACGTGCCGCAGCTGCCGGGCTACGAGGCCGATCTCAAGGCCGACGTGGTGGCGGATCACGATGACCTGCTGGTGATCGAACTCGACGGCTATCTCTACAGTGGCGGCGCCCACGGCTTGCCGTTGACCTCCTACATGGTGATCGAGCGCGATACGCAGCAGATCGTCGATCTTGCCGACATGCTGCAACCGGGGAAGCGACCGGCCTACGAAGCCGCGCTGGAGCGGGCCCACCGGCGCTGGCTGGAGACCGATCAGGCTAACGGACTGTCAGAATCCCAGTGGCCGTTCGTCGTCTCCGACAATGTCGCCCCGCTGGCGGATGCCGTCGCAGTCAAGTATCAGGTCTACGACCTGGCGCCCTATGCCGTCGGCCAGCCGGTGCTGACCATCCCGTATGCCGATCTCGACGGTATCTTCCGGTCACGCTACCTGCCTTGAGAGCGTCCGCGATGACGATGCGACAGCGCCGCGACCCGATCGGGCCGCGGCGCTGTCGTCGATCCGCTCTCGCGGCTCAGGCGCAGGCTCACAGCGCTCAGAGTCGCATTTCGATCCCGTGCTCGGCCATGTAGCGCTTGGCGTCGGGAATGGTGTACTCACCGAAGTGGAAGATGCTGGCGGCAAGCACCGCATCGGCGCCGCCTTCCTTGACCCCGGCAACCAGGTGATCGAGGTTGCCGACACCGCCGGAAGCGATCACCGGTACCTCGACCGCGTCGCTGATCGCGCGGGTCACGCCGAGATCGAAACCGACCTTGGTGCCATCGCGATCCATGCTGGTGAGCAGCAGTTCGCCAGCGCCGTATTCGACCATCTTGCACGCCCACTCGACGGCATCCAGTCCGGTGGGGCGACGGCCGCCATGGGTGAAGATCTCCCAGC
>NZ_CALFQK010000159.1:0-78411 GCF_937921195.1 uncultured Salinicola sp. | reverse complement strand
AGCGCCTGCATGGCATGCAGGAGGTCAGGGGTTCGATCCCCCTCGGCTCCACCAGGATCAGAATCCCGCGCCGTGCGCATTGCTCCGTTCGTATTCCCGCAGGTTCTGCGCCCACTTCTCCGTGACGTTGTTGTATCGGGTGAAGGTCCTGCGGCAGATCTGGATCTGGAGCGCGACGATGACGGTATCCCTCTTCCTCCTCGCGCGGACCGCGCGGACGCCGATGCCGAGATCGTAGTCCGCGAGAAGACGGTCACCGCCCCGGCCGACCAGTGCCTCGGTGTCGAGGATGGTCTCTGCTGTCCGTCCTGTGATCGTGATCTGACTGAGCATGAACTGCTTGCTTCCACGATGGATGAAGCCGTCCTCCTCGTAGGCGATGTCTCCATGCCGGAAGAATTCCAGACGGGCGACATCGCGCCGCCTAACGATCCGCAATTCGGGCCTGTCTCCGGGATGGTCGCGCAGGGCCAGCAGCGGGATGAGCGGAGAATAGCGTGGGGCCAGAGCGTAGGTCAGTGCGTCTTTCGGTCTGATCCATCTGTCCCAGTCGGAAGGCAGGTCGGAACCCTGCAGGCCGTTTCGCACGTAGCCGAGAGCCAGGTGCTTCTCGTCCCATGTCACGGGCGGCGAGACCGTCATGATGTTGTGCACGAGTGCCATCTTGTTGTCGTGCTCGCGCTTGATGCGGCGTCGTTCCTCGTCGTATCTCTGGAACTTCAGCATCTGCCTCTGTCGGGCCTTTTCCTCACGTTCAGCCTGCTTCCGCTGCCGTGTCTCCTCGTCCTTCCGCCGGGCGGTGACATGCTGTTCGTGATTGCGATAGACCCTGTCGATGGCTTCCGAGAGTACGGCGTCGCTCCGGAAGTCCTCCTGCACGAAGCGATACTGGACATGCTCCATGTGGGCCTCCTGCTCATGCGTGGGAGGAGCGCGGCTCGCGATGAGCGCGAGATCGAGATCGATGTGGTTGGCGTGTGCGGTCACCTTGAAGCGATAGCGATCCCGTCGTGCGATTATCATGCCTAGGAGTCTTTCGCTCTCCTCCGCGGTGGAGTGTCCGTCCGGTTCGAGCCAGAGCGGCATCCGCATGGGCGTCGTGGCCGGCATGGTCCGCTGTTCGGGGATGTCGCTCTCCTGCATGAGGGGGACACTGCGCGGATGGATCTCGACGATGACGCGGTTGTAGGCCCCCGGACCGGTCTCGCGGCGAGCACCCGCGACGCGCAGGGAAGGATGGATCCTGTTATCCGACAGTATGGAGGAGACCGATCGCCTGGCGCTGCGGTAGAGATCGAGGCGGGGCAGCATGGCATTGGCCTCGATGGTCGGTCCGCGCTCCGCATGGGCCGGTGGGCTCCAGTGCCAATGGACGGGTGCGCCCTCATCGTCCTTGCCGTCGAGGACCAGTCGCCTCGTCTCGAGGCTGCGCCCACGCAGCCGGAAGATGGCGGGAGGGAAGGACGGTCCGAGGCAATCGAGGGGCAGGGCATGGTTGGAGCGTGCGGCGGGAGAGGAGAGCTCGATCATCGTCCGGCCGGAATGGCGATCGAGTTCTCGCCGCAGATGCTCGATGTCTACCTCGTAGTATCCCAGGAGCCCGTGGACGAGAAGGTCGATCTCGTAAGGGTCCCGGTCCCTCCTCAGGAGATGGGGAGGCAGTAGCGGTGCTGCACCGCGTGTCTCCTTCGGCTTCTCGAGGGGTATGGCGGGGGACACGCTGGCGAGAGCCCTCCCCGGGGCCTTCGTCCTCTTGCGTGAGAGGATCTCGACATTGTGGATCGTCTGGACGTGCAGCTGTTCGGATATGTCGGAGAGCAGTTCGAGTTCGCAGTCCGCCGTTCCTGGACCCGTGCTCGTCCATAGGGGGTTGGCCAGATGGTCCCGGGCCCGTTCGGTGAGGACCTCGCGCAGATTCCCTGTTGGCATGGAAAGGCTTGTCCTGTCTCCTGACAGGGGATCGTCCGCGATCGTCTCTCCGAGGGCCGCATGTCCGTTGCGCAGTATGCTCACCGCGGCGAGGTATCGCTCTGCAGCGAGGGTCAGCGCCATGGTCGTCCTGGTGGGACCGGATGGCAGGCGCCGGTAGTGCTGGACGTCGCCCTTGTTGGTCTGGGATGTCATATGGTGTTCTTAGGATGGATCACGGCCTCAGGCCAAGCGCCTCTTAGAGATCTGTGAGCCGAGCGACAGCGCGCTGAAGTCATCGAGGATCTCTCCGATCCTGCGCCGACCGTATCTCTCCTCGTTGCGCAGTCTCTCGCACAATTTCTCACGACATCCTTCGATCGTCCTCGAGGCGATGACACCGCTGAAAAGGACGCGGCGTCGGGCGGGCGTGCGGTAGCTGATGGTGGCGTAGTGCAGGGGCTTAGGTGCGGTCACGGATCTCTCCTTGTCGGATGGAATCGATTCTTCTTCTCATCCTGCGAATAGGATGTATCATTGCGTGGTATTTTCAGGATGAGGAATATCATGGCGAGTCAGTCGGAGATCGAAGAGGAACGCAAGAACGAGGAACTCGCACAGACCATCCGCAAGCGGGCGGGTGAACTGTTCCGGAATCTCAAGAGCAACCTGGATAAGCCTTTTACGGGTCCGGATGACCAGAGATACAATGGTCCTGATGATCGTCTCTATTCCGGTCCCGATGACCGGTCGCATTCTGGCCCCGATGACCGCTCCTATCGTAAGCCGTTGGATCGTGCTTATTCTGGACCTGAAGACCGGTCATTTTCCAAGCGACTCGATCGTATTCTCGTTGGTCCCGAGACGGCGCAGAAGATGAAAGAGGTCCATGAGAAGCGCGTCGAGGAGTTCAGGGATCGTCAGGAGACGGGTCGTCCTTCGATGATGGACAGGTTCGTCTCCTTCGCGTCCGGTGACAGCAGGAGGGCCCGCAATGCGGAGTTTCCCGGGGATCATCTCCGGCACATGATGTCGAAGAGCAGGAACCCGGCCGAGATCCTCGCATGCAGGGTCGCTGATCAGGCCATGTCGATGTCCGATCGCGATGTCGTCCGTCAGGTCCCGGGCATCTATCAGGCGATGGGGACGACGACCCTGCCGAGGGATCGCGAAGCCCGCTGGAGCGCGATCGCCCTTTCGATGAAGGACTACACCGAGGAGTTCATCATGCAGGGCAAGGGGTTCCGCAACGTCCCTGGAGAGGAGATGCCAGGTAGGCCTGCATCTCTCCCGCGTGAAGTCGCTCCCCATGCCCGTGCCCGTGCGGTACTCGAGACCGCGAGGTCCTGGGAGCCGGGGCAGCGCGTGGAACACGCCCTCCATACCGATCTCGAGCGTGTCTCCTGGAGGACTAGCAAGATGTTCGCCTACGGGGAGAAGCACGAGGCGGACGTCGCGCGTCAGGCCCGCGAGATGGAGATGGACGACAAGCAGATCTCGGCCCGTATGGCACCGATCTCCCGCTATCATGACCAGGAGATCCCGCAGGACCCGCAGAAGAAGCGCGAATGGCTCCGTGAGGGTCTCTCGACCGAATATGCCGCTGTCCGTTCCGGGATGACCGGTCCGCGCCACGCCGTGGACATGGCGATGCGTCCCGAGTTCGATCGGCTCGAGAAGGATCGCGAACCGGACAACATGATGCGGATCGTCCCGAACTACGAGAAGGGGGCGCGCGCCAACGAGTCCCCGGAGAAGCAGGCCGAGATGCTCTCGATGACCCGGTCGACGCTCGACCGGCCGATCCCGGCCGCCGTCACCCAGCTGCAGGAGAGCGCCCGCTCGGCTCCCGTCGTGGAGAGGCCGACGCCGGCGCCCAAGCGCAGCATGGAGCCCTCGATGATGCAGCAGGTGGCGCAGGGTCTGGGCCGCTGAGGATCGGATTTTAGTTCGGACGTCAATGAGAGGGGCGGGGTCACACGATCCCGCCCCTCTCTTCGTGTGTCACATGGTCCGGGCCCGGATGACCGGGTTGCGGAACGCCAGAAGGGACTTGTCGATGGTCCCGATGATGCCGGACCTCTCGTTTGCGGGGGCCGCCAGGACGGTCGCTAGCGCGGATTGGGCCTCGTCGGCATGGTTCCGGTCCTCCATGGAGAGGATCCGGGACTCGAACTCCTCCTTGACGAGGTCGGCCTCGTCGTCGTGTCCGTTGTCCCGCCGGGTCCGAACGGATTCGAAGATGTCGTTCAGCATGTCCATGACACCGGGCATGCTCGGCTCGTGGCCTTCCCGATGCGCTTCGTCCATGTGCATGAGGATGAGACCGTAGAGGGCCTTCCTCGCATTGTCCTCGAAGTAGTCCTTGCCCTCGCTGAGCAGGACAAGGCAGATCTGCCGGAGGTATTCGCGACGGACCCGCTCCCTCTCGGAAGGAGATGCATGCGGGATGCGTTCCTTGGAGAGCGGGTTCCATGCAGGAACGAATCTCAGTCCCTTCAGCTCGGGCGGGCACGATGCCTTCGGCAGGTGCCATGCGTCCCTGAGGTGGTATGCCGTCTCGTAGGGCATGTGCGGTCCCCTGAGATACCGGGTCTCGTCCATCAGGAAGGTGGGTTTGACGACCGGCGCCGAGGCGGCGGGCCCCATGCGGAGCCACTCCGTGATCGCCCGTCTCATCATCTCGCGCTGCCTGTCGTCGGGCCTGAGATCGAAGCCGTCTCCGCGGAACTCGTAGTCCTCGACGTATTCACGGACTTCGGCACCGGCCGGTTCTGCCATGTATCCGTTGATCACGTCCTCCAACAGAGCGCGATCCTCCTCCGTGTCGGGCGCCTCTGGGAGGAAGAGGTCGATGAAGGTCCGCGCCGGCATGAGATGGCTGTTCCGCGCAGGCACCCTGGTGATCGTTGTCCTGCCGAGCGTGTCGGTCCTCATGGGGAGCCCGTTCGCTTCGCGGCCGATGGCCATGCTGAGATCGGTCGTCATCTCGATGAGGTTGCGCTCGCTGAGCTTGGCGACGGCGTTTGAGTGGGACAGCTCCACCATGGCATCCGGGACCATGTGGTTGCCGTGGGCGATCAGACGGTTCGCCCCCCGGGACGTCGCGACCCAGGTGAGATACTGGTCCTTCGCATGGTCGAGATCGACATCGGCGAGTCTGCCGCACCAGCGGACCCTGCCGGTCTCTCCTCCTGTGAGCGTGGCGACGTAGGTCTTGAGATCCTCGATGAGGTCCTGCTCGGCCTGGTGGTCACCGTCCCTGTTGACGACGAGATGCCAGCCCCTGAGCATGCAGGTGCTCAGGGCATCGAGCAGGTCGGCGACATGGTCGACCTCGTAGGCCCTGGCATTCGGGAGCGGCAAAGCGCGGAGAGATTTCTGGAGGTCTCCCCAGCTGCGGTAGCCCCGCCCGTCGGCGATCGCATCGAGTTCGGACTGGTATGAGGTGCCGTTGCTCCGTGCCGCTGCACGGGCGAGCTTCTTGTACTGCTTGATGGTCATCGTAACGTCCTTCGCGTCCGGAAGAATGGCGTTCGCTGCCCGCTGGCGACCGCTCTTCCGAAGGGAAGGGTGGTTCGATGGTCTGGAGTCTCCTCTCCCTTTCGGGATTCTCCGTTGCGGGCGGAAGGCGTTAGGTTGCCTGTGTCCATGATTTGCAGGATGATCCGCCGACGGTCAAGCCTGAATCGCGTCTCGTCCCGGAGTTCAGTCCGCGATCGACTTCCCGACCCTCCATCCTAGGCCGGCCAGCAGGAAGGCGGCCCGCTCGCGTGTCGCGGCCTCCAGACATGCGAGGCGCGCCGGGGTCTCTCCCGTCCGCCCTAGATAAGGAGCAGCCTCCGCAGTGCAGGCGGCTTCCCGGTAGATCAGCCAGGCCCGATGGGCCTTGCGCAGCCTCGTGCGTGTGATTTCATCGGTGTGTTCCAGGGTCCGGGATTGCACGGCATCGAGCTCCTTGACCGCCTTCTCGTAGGCGAGAGACAGGCATGCGACCGTCTCGACGGTCGAACCGGTGTCCCGGCAGGGGCCGGTCGGATCGTTCATGTGCTGTGCCGCTGCAGGAGAAGCGATGAGGAATGCGGTGATCATCAGTGGCAGGCAGAATGCGATGCGAAGCATGGGTGGTCTCCGTTGTGGGAAGGTGTCGAGGGAGTGTTCGTTCAATCCATCTCGATGACGGTCGTATTGCCGATCTGTCTGATCCGCCGGATCGGGATGCTTCCGATGTCGTGATCGCCGACGTCGATGAGGTCGCGCAGAAGCGGCGCGCCTTCCATGGCGGCCTCGATGAGTTCCGTCAGGTGGAGTGCCCTCGTATCCGGTATGCGCGGCAGGGCACAGGTGATCGGAGGCTCGTCGTTCGGATCGTTGAACTGGAAGAGCAGGTGTCCGTCCGGTGGGAGCATGATGACGTTCGCCTGGCCGACGTCCCAGAACATCACCGAGCAGATCGTGCGGGGATCGTTGAATATCATGGGAGTGTTGTCCCCGGTGATGGCCGGATGATTCTCGGGCAGCCTGAGACCGTCCGGACTCTCCACGGGAACGCCGTGGCGATCCCGTCGGACGAGGAACTTCACCGAGAAGGTGTCGATCCGATCGAGTGCGGCTTCCTGCACGGCGCCGGGATCGATGCCGATCGAGGAGAGGATCGCTGCGAGCGCAGGATGCCAGGGAGTGTCCTCCGCATCTTCGAAGGGGTGCCCCTTCCACCCCGGCTCGCCCTTCCACCCGGGATGGGCATTTCTCAGGAGGGCGTAGGAGAAGTCCTTGTCCTCAACGGGTTCGTCGTCATCGACGTCGCCATGGCTGATGATGAGATCGCCCGCGTATCTCCTCATTAGGAGGAAGGCTCTTCCTGGCCGGCGCGGAATGCGATCTCGAGGGCCTCGCGGATCTTCCACACGGGCAGTTCGTGGAAGTCCAGACGATCACTGTTGCGCGTCTCGAGCGTGTCGATACCGAGGGTCTCCCGGGCGATCGCCTTCACTGCTTCGTCCATGTTGTTTTTCCTTCTTCCATCCTTATCGTTTTTTCATGCTGCGTTCGTCGGGTGACGATGCTCTTCACAGCGGTCGCACCATTCATCGGGTCCTGCTGACGCATGCAGGCGGCATCTCGGGCATTCGTGCCCTTCCGCCTGCATTAGACGGGCCTCACCCGTGGAGAGACGGACCCGGTCGACCTTGAGCAGGCGAGCCAGACCCTCCTTTCCGAAGGCTTCGACCAGCGGGTCGCCTTCGGAAAGCAGCAGCACTGCATCCTTGAGCTTGAGCCCCGTATCCGTGGCCATGCGTCCGACCGAGAGGGAGAGGTCCTCGAGCGGGCCCGTATGCGCCAGCCATGCTGGATCGGCCTCCGTGACGACGAACGTTTCCACCGGACAGGCCACTGCCATCTCGGCCACGAGATCCGGGCATAACGGACCGAGCAGATCGAGGAGCGCGGAATAGGTCCGCATGAGGGCGGCGCGGGTTCCGTGCCATGTCGGGGTGGCTTCGTCGCAGTAGAGCCTGTCCTTCCTGGCATCGAGGTGGAGTCCCGAGAGGCGCCGGTCGAGGAAGTCCCGGACCAGCTCCATCCTGCGCCGCATGTCGTATTCCTCGAGCGCGGCATCGCAGTCGGATACGAGGCGATCGACCTCGGCTAGGAGCAGGAGATCCATTCCGTCCCGTGGAGACGCGGAGGCATCGTCATCGGTCCAGTCGCGCAGGACACCGGTCAGGTAGCGCATGGTGTTGCGCATGGCCTTGCGTGCCTGCGTGGCCTCGTCGAGAACCCTTTCGGAGAAGGGCACGTCCTCGGTGACGTCGACATGGGCCACCCAGAGGCGCAGCACGTCTCGGCTGTGCTTCCTGAGGACCTCATCGGGAGTCGTGCCGTTGCCGTTCGACTTGGACATCTTGCGCCTGTCGCCGTCTACGACGAACCCGTGTGTGAGGACGGTCCTGAAGGGGAGTGGATCTCCGAGGGCGGCCGCCTTCAGCAACGAGGACGAATACCACCCTCGATGCTGGTCAGTGCCCTCGACGACGAGGTCGGCCGGCCCCTGTCCGTAGTCCTGCACGCATGCGGAATCGAACCACACGTCGAGGACGTCGTTGACCTTCTCGTATCGATCGTGATCCGCGAGCCCTGCCGCGGCGAAGTGGTCGGCGGGATCCGCGTCCCACCATCCCCGAAGGCCGTCACGGCGGACGGCGTCCTGCACAGCCTTCAGCAACCGCTGATCGAGGAAGGGTTCGCCCGTGTCCCGATCGACGTAGAGCCCGAGTGGGACGCCCCATTCGCGCTGACGACTGACCAGCCAGTCGGGCCGGGTCCGTAGCATCGCGAGGAATCGCGCTCTCGAACGCTCTGGCACCATCCGGACCTCGCCGCTCTCGACCGCGGCAACGGCTCTCGATCTCGCGCCCGACATGTCGACGAACCACTGGGTGGTGGGACGCTTGACCAGGAGTCCTCCCGAACGCCAGCTCGCCTCGAGGGTGAGCGTCATGGCGTGGGATTCCAGCAGCATGTCGCGCCACGAGAGCTGCGAGAGGACCGCACCGTTGGCTTCGCCCAGATCGTCGCCGTCGACCACGGTCATGCCGCCGAAGAGAGGGAGGTCGGGAAGATAGCGGCCATCGGCACCGACGACATCGGGGAAGGCTACATCGCCATGGAGGGAGCGCCACAGGGCATGGTCCTCGGGGGCATGGGCCGGCCCGACATGGACCAGTCCGGTGCCCTTGGCGGCGGTGACGAAGGAGGCCGGCATGAGCCTCGGCATGGTGACGCCGCGCGGATATCCTTCATCATGGAGAGGATGGAGCGGCTGCATGGATGCCATTTCGTCCAGTGAGAGGCGCCTCACGAGCCGGACGGAATCGTCGAGGAAGACGCCTTCCAGTGCGACGACCAGCCGGTTCCCGTGACGTTGCAGCCAGTATGGGAGATCGGGATTGTAGGCGACGCCCGCATTTCCGGGCAGGGACCACGGGGTGGTCGTCCATACCGCGAGATGGGCCTCTTCCCCATCCAGTTCGTCCTGCAGGGGGAAGAGCACCGTGGCGACCCGGGTCTCCGTTTCCACCTCGACGGTCTCGGCTCCGGCGAGGACGGTCCCGTCCACCGGAGACCAGCTGGAGGGGACGGAACGCCGCGAGACCAGGCCCTTCATGGCCATGCGATGGAATTCGCCCATGACGAGAGCCTGGCGTTCCGGGTCGCAGCTCAGAGAGGACTGATCGGGATCGTAGGCGACACCCAGTGCGAGAGTCGCATCGGACTGGACCCCGGCCCACTTTTGGGCCTCCTTCTCGACTACGGCGAGGTAGGAGGTGGTGGTCGCGAAGCGATCGCGCTTACCTGCGAAGCGCTGCTCGAGGGGAAGGCCGTGGCAATCCCAGTTGGCGAGGAGCGGTGCGTGGCACCCTTGCCTCCGGCGATCGCGCAGGACCATGTCCTTCAGCAGCTTGTTGAGCGCATGCCCCATGTGGAGCTTGCCGTTGGCGTAGGGTGGACCGTCATGGAGCACGAACACAGGGCCGTCGGGTCCCGGTCGGTAGGGTAGCGGATCCTGCGTGGGAGAATCGGGACGCATGGGCACCGAGGTCCGGGGAAGGAACAGGGTGTCCTTGGGGTTCAGCCCCTGCTGGTAATTTCCGATGTGGTCATTTCGTTATCCTCCTTGATTGCACGCCGATGGGCGCGTCTTTTCCTTCCCTTCATGAGGGACGTTCTTGTGATCTGGAATGGTGCCGTCGGGGAGGATCGAACTCCCGGCCTCATCCTTACCAAGGATGCGCTCTACCACTGAGCTACGACGGCCTGGTGCCGGATGCAGGGATCGAACCCGCGACCTTCGGTTTACAAAACCGCTGCTCTACCAGCTGAGCTAATCCGGCGATGTGGTGGGGGAGCGCGTCGTATCGGTGCGCGCAAGTGTCCGCCCCGCGCTCAGCGCGAGGTGCGTATAATCGTTGTCGTGGTTCGATACGAGAACATGGGCGTCTCTTTGCAGATGATTCGCGTCCGCGTCAATGGCCCTTCCGGATGGAGGACGGAGAATCGGAATCCTCCGTCCTCCTGTCGTCAGGCGGCCTTCTCGATCTCGTCGTCGATATGGTCCGACAACGCGGGGATGATCTCCATGAGGACCTGAAAGCGCTCGCTCGGCGCCATGGAGGCCATTCGGGTCATCTCCGCGTAGGCCCTGCCGTAGGGCTGCGATGCGTTCACCTTTTTGGCGAGATCGCTGAAGAAGGCCTTGTGCGCATCGCCGATGTGGAAGCGCTGCTCCTCGGCGGCCTTGAGGCGGTCCTCCGCATCACGTGCGTCCGCCTCCTCGAGGCTGCGTGTGAGCCAGCCGCGCAGCGATTCGATGCTGGGCACCCGGCCTTCCTCACGGGCCCGTGACACCTCGACGAGGATGAGACCCGTCAGACTCCCGTGCTCGCGCTTCTCGTAGTCGTTCTCCTGGAGCATCGGATGCAGGGGGATGATCCGGTGGGAGATATCCTTCGCCCACTTCTCCATCTCGCGCCGGGTGGCGGGAAGATCGGTGAGTTCGCCGCCGCCTGTTCCGTTCCGGTCGGCCTTCAGGGATGCGAGATACGCTCCCCAGTTCGCGTGCCCGTTCCTGGCCGCGATGGTGTTGAGCTCGGACTGGTGCGAGGTCCCGTTCTCCTTGGAGAGCCTGCGGGCCGTCTTTCGGTGCTGTTCGATGATGTCCATTCTTTCGCATTCCTTCGTCTTCGCCGGAGGATCGTATCGCTGCCCGCTGGCGACCGCATCCGGCTGGATGGAATGGTCGTGGATCGTGTTCTCTCTTCGCTCCCGTGAGGGTTCGCCATTGCGGGCGGAAGGCCGGCGATCGACCTTCCCCGGTTGTAGGACGGTCTCGCCGATGTGCCAAGCGGGTCCCGGCCCGAAGAGCCGGACCGGGACCGCGGGTTCAGTATCGCTTCGTGATCAGCATGCCGCCACTCCATCGGGAATGGATGTCCTCGGTGCAGTAGGGCATGAAGGGATGCGATATCTTCAGCATCGCCTCGGTCAGCGCGTGACACGTGGCACGTCCCGATGGGCACCCTTCGTGGATCCGTGCGTGATTCTCGCCGATCCAGCCGGAGGAGATGTCCTCGAAGAGCAGCTCCCGCAGACGACGTGCGGCACTATGTATCGAAAGGCCCTCGATGTCCTCGGCGATCCTCCGACGCGCCTCCTCGATCGTCTCCATGATCGCGATGTCGTCCTCATGGGTTATCGGGCCCGGTTCCGCTCGCGGAAGCGTGAAGCGGGCGATGCTCCAGAGCTTCTGAGCCGTGGCCCTGCCGGCCTGGAGCTTATCGTCCTGCAGTGCCATGTCCTGACCCGGAGTGGCACCCTCTGCGAGGGCGAAGCGCATTCCGTCGCATCCGTACTTCTCGATGATCTCGAGCGGATCGATGCCGTTACCGAGGGACTTCGACATCTTGCGACCTTCACCGTCACGGATGATCCCGTGCAGATAGATCGTCCGAAACGGCAGCTCGTCCATGATGAGCAGGCCCATCATGAGCATGCGTGCGCACCAGAAGAACAGGATGTCGTCCGCAGTCTCGATGAGGGCCGCCGGGAAGTAGCGCTCCAGGTCGTCTGTCCTCTCCGGCCATCCCAGCGTGGCGAAGGGCCACAGGGCGGAGGAGAACCAGGTGTCGAAGGTGTCGGTTCTTCCCGGAATGGGGTGACCCCAGCGGATCTGGCGGCTGATGCACCAGGGCTCGATGTTCTCGAGGAAGTGCCGCAGCGTCTTCGTGGCATGTGCCGGTTCTATCCTGAGGTTGCCGTCGTCGATCTCTCCGAGGAGCCTCGCTGCGAGCCCCGACATGTCGAGATAGAGATCGGCCCCCTCCTCGTAGGTCATGCCTTTCTCGCGGCAGATGCGGTATGCCTCGTCTATGGCCCTCGTGTAGGCGGGGTCGAGAGTGAAGCGCTCCCTGCTCCAGTCGCACGAGGCACCGGTCCGTCTCAGCTGGTCCTGTATGGTCCCTTCGAGCTCCTCCCGGTAGCGTGCGGCATAGGCATCGAACTCGGGTCCTTCGGGGTCGAGACCCTCCGATCTCATGGCCTCGTCGAGCTTGGCCTGGGTGGCGAGACCGGCGTGATCGCATCCCGGGAGCCACAGGGTATCGCATCCCTTCATCCGATGGTGCCGGATGAGGATGTCCTGGAGCGTCGCGAACATGGCGTGACCCATGTGCAGCTTGCCGGTGATGTTGGGGGGCGGCATGGGAATGAAGTAGGGCTGGCCGCTGCCGCTCGGCTCGAAGGCTCCGGCCTCCTCCCACTTCGCATAGATGTCGCGCTCCGACGTGATGTCGAATCGCTTGGCCAGGTTCAGTCCCTGGTGCCCTCGCTGACTTCCAACGTGGTCATTTCGTTATCCTCCTTCTTGATGGCACCTTCCGGTGCGTCTTTTCCATCCCGACCATCGGGACGGAAACCCTTTGCCAGCAACGCGGTGATCGCGATAGCCGAAAATATCGATATGATGGCGTTCCAGCCCGCCATGCTGATGCCGAGCAGCCTGAATGCGACCTCGTCACAGCGGATGATGGGCGCGGCCATGATCGCCTCGAGGGCGTTTCCCCCGGTGGTCATCGTCGAGGTGCAGGGCGATGTGTATTCCCACAGTCCCGCCTCGACCCCGGCATGGAAGACGGCGATGCCGCCCGACGTGAATATGCCTCCTGCCGCGACCGCGATGAGGATGCGACGGATGCGGCTCCCGGTGCCGAAGAACAGCGAGAGCATCGCGGCCGCCAGCGCGGCGAAGTGCGGCCATCGCTGTTCCAGGCACAGGTGGCAGGGTGCCAGGCCCATGAGGTGCTGTGATCCGTAGGCTCCCATGAGGGCGCCGAGAGGGACGAGGAAGGCTATCGCTCCGGCGAGCGGCACGGGTTGCATTCGTCTGTGCATGCGCCCGCTTATAGGACGGCGAAGCGCCGACCGGAACCTCTCAGTCGAAGGCTCGGCCTTCGCGTCCCTCGATCGATGCCCCGATCTCCCGCTTGAATTCGGGCCAGGGGGTGGTCGGCTGGTCGGTCCGCAGGTCCATCTGCTCGCCCCCCATGATGTATTTCGTCTCGTAGGATGTCACCACGGGATCGTAGCCGGGTATCGAGAGGTCGATCAGGGTGGAGAGCCTTGGACGGGAATCTGTCTCGAACGTGCCCTTCTCGAGGAGATGCTCGAGCTTGGCTTGGAGAGCCGTGTAGAGCGTGAGGGGAAGGGAGTCGCTGTCGATGATGAGCCCCTCGCACGAAAGATGGATCCCCTCGCCGGCCCGGTAGACCCCGTGGAGCGTCTCGCGCGGATCCTCGACGGTGTGCCGGTTCACCTGCAGGTAGGGTATCTTCCTCCCCGTCAGGATGCCCTGCTTCACCTTCCATGGCTTCAGGTCCAGCGTGGCCGATGCCTGTCCCAGGAGATCGGGAAGCTCCGAGATCAGGAGACGCTCGGCCCTGTGCTTCGCCGATCCCGTCGACATGGTGGCGAAGCCGTGATCGATGTGGCCGGTGACGAGACGGCGGGCGAACGCGCCCACTCGCACCTCGGAGAAGAGTTCGGGCATCGCCTATCGACCCCCCATGGTCAGTTCGCAGTCATAGAGGTGGAAGGCCTGATAGGCCACGGTCTGTTCGATCGAGCCCTTTTCCCCTTCGAACGGAGCCTCCGGGGACTTGATCGTCACCTCGGTACCGTTGCGGAAGAAGGAGTAGGCCAGCGGAGTGTCCCCTTCCAGAAGGACGCGTGTGACCTTGTATTCGTCACCCGATTCGTCGGTGCAGACGCCTTGTGCGCTCTGGTATTCGTCCCGTCCGGGGCCCTCTCCCCCGACCATCAGACTGATCGAATACGCGAGGATGATCAGAACGGCCAGGATCCCGAGGATGATGACCGGGAACCCGTCCTCGAGACCGAGCGTCCGTGCGACGCCCATGATGGAGCCTGCATCCTCGCTGTCCTCTTCCGGATCCTCATCGAGTGCGGCGGCGCACAGCGCACAGGGAAGCAGCCTGGCGACGGCCTCGCTCTCGCTGCCGTTCACGCGGTTCGATACCTCTGCGTATGCACTCCGGTCATCCTCGCTCATCCCGGTGATGATGCGATCGGGTCCGAGAAGCATGCGCGCTGCATCGAGGGATGCCGTGAACCTGGGGACTCCCCAGTCGTGTGCCACCCGTGCGATCTCGTCCCGGTTGTGCTCCCTGCACCAGTCGAGCGCAGCCTGGAGATCGCGGCCGTTCCATGTGGCCGACGGCACGAAGTGACGACGGTCCCGGTCGGCGATGAGGATGCGTTGGTTCGAGTCCGTCTGGGGGACGCCGAGGAGCTCTCCGACCGTGAGCCACACCAGGATGTCGAGTTCGTCGCTCGGGGTCTCTGTGTCGCGCAGTTGTTCGATGATTCCCTGCATTTCGGATTGACCTTTCTCAGTTCTGATTGAGAGCAGGCTCGAGTATCGTGCCCGTGGATTCGTGGTTGGGTGCGGCATGACGTGTGCCGAGTAGTCTGTCGGCGCACGAGAAGGAGACGAGGCCGAGGAGGATTCCCGCAGCGATGTCCGAGAAGTAGTGGCTGCCGATCGGGATGGCGGATAAGGCCACTCCTGCGTTCAGCAGGATCATCGGCGGCCCGATCCATGGGAGCCTGACCCACCCGAGCGCGAGCATGGTTGCGCCTGCGGCGTGGAAGCTGGGAAAGCTGATGAGACCGGAGATGGACTGATCGGACAGCATGTCCATCGTGCCGTTCCTGAGGTGCTCGAGCATGATCGGGAACTCGAAGGGCAGACCGACCATGAGATCGGGCAGATCCTCCCTGGTGAAGCCGTGATGGATGTAGGCTCCTCTGGCGGGCATGATGGCGAAGACGGCGAGGCCGATGAGAGACGATATGCCGCCGCACAGGGTCAGCACCCGCATCAGCCGTGCCTTGCCGGTGAGGGCGAGGATGATCAGCAGGAGAGGACCCTGCCAGTTGACGCTGGTGTAGACGTAGTTCGCGGCCCTGAAGAGGTCTGGCCGCTCGACCAGCCAACCGACGGCGTCGGGCCAGGATACGAAGGGCACCATCAGAGAGTCGAGTCTCGCCAGGGTCTCGTCGGCATAGTGCGGCCCCATCGGAGCGATGGTGGCGGTCGCCAGCGCTGCCTGGATGCCCACCGTCGTCGTCAGGGCGAACGACTCGAAGACGTAGAGCCCCTTCACGCCGGGGAAGGCCATGCGCATGCAGAGGCCGAAGACCCAGATCATGAGACAGGTCTGCAGGGTCACGACGGTCCAGGTCGCGTCGTATCCGCGCTCGAAGATGACGAATGCCATGAGGTTCGTCATCATGAGGACGAGGATGCAGGCCAGTATGTGCCGCTCACCCTCGAGCAGTCGGGAGATGCGTTCCATCATCCCTTTTCCCCTCTCTGTTGAAACACCGAAAAATGGCTTCATGCAATGAGAAGAGGCCGGCATCCCTGGGATACCGGCCTCCAGCCTGATCGTCTTGTTATCTTTAGTTCGAGAAGGTGCCGCCGATCTTCACGAAGAAACCGCGCTGGGCGCCGGTCCCGTCCCAACCGCACCATTCGTTCTTCGTGCTGTCGAAGACGTCGAGATTGGTGCTGGCGCCGATCTGGTTGCGATACCAGAGACAGCGGTTGTCGTCGATGTAGGCCTCGATGTAGTTGTTCCCGCTCCGGTTGTAGTAGCGCCACCCGCTCGCCGCACCCTTGAAGTCGGGCGTATAGGACGGGTTGGCGCGGATCTTGGCGATCTCGCTGCGCATGATGTCGAACTGCCTGTTGCGCACGTCGTCGGTCATGTCGAACATGTAGACGCGGGTCGCACCGCTTCCGCGGTCCCATCCGCACCATTCCGGAGCGACTTCGTAATGGTCGAGATTGGTGGTCTGACCCCACTGGTTGCGCTGCCAGACGCACTGTCCGTCGTTCACGATGCCTTCGACGTAGAAGCGCCGATTGTATTCGCGGAAACGCCAGCCGGACGCGGCGTCACCCAGACTGGGCTGGTATCCGCCGGCGGCGTTGTAGTTCGCCGTCGTGTAGGCGTTGTCGAGGGTGGCCTGCGATGCCCTCACCTTGGCGAGCTCGCTCTTGATCCGATTGTAGCGGCCGGAGCGGACCGTATCGGTCAGGCGCCGCTCGTAGAACGCATTGCTCGAGTAGTGGCACTCGTTCTGCCCGTATTGGCGGTCACGCTGGAGGTCGGCCGTCCTGCCGTTGCTCGTGCGATACCACTGGCACATGCTCTGGTTCGGCATGTTGGCACGCGCGTAGTATTCACCGTTGCTGTAGTCGATGAAGCTCCACGAGGTGGCGCGACCCTGGAAGTCGGGCTGAGGGCCGCCGGCCGCCTGATAGGCAGAGGATGTCGAGACCCCGCTGTTCCTGACGAACGCCTCGATCCGGTCGAGCCCCGCATCGAGGATCGCCTTCTGCTTGGGCATGTATTCGGACGTCACGCGCTCACGATAGTAGCCGTTGCTGCACCAGCTCCTCGTCTCGAGATCGGCGCTCGTCGGAAGACCCGCACAGATCGAATTGTAGAGCGACCCCTTCAGCCAGAGGCGGACGTCGATCGCACCGCTTGAACTCGTGTCCACGTAGTAGTCATTGGCGATCGGCCCGAAGTTGATGCCCGCGACATCCATGTTCCCCTTGGAGACGAGATACTCCGGGGTGGTGATGGCCCGCCCGCGAAGGCACTGGACGGTCGTCCTCAGGTAGGCGAGCTTGTCCGCATCGCTGGCGACCGGCATGCCGCCGAGACCTGCACAGGCCTGCGCGTAGACGGCTTCCGGACCCTTGTCGACGGCGACGCCTCCGGGCGCGACCTCTCCGATGCAGCACGGCTCGCGTCCGCCCAGACGGCCGTTGGGCGAGTCGGTACCGTCGCAGCGATAGACGCCCGTGGAGGTGTTCGCCGCGGGAAGATCGAGTTGCTGCCTCGCCTTGAGGCAGATGCTCATCGTGTCCTCGTTGTCCGTCGTCCCGAGGAGGGCGCGGATCATCTGGGCGTCGTAGTCGATCGCCCACCGGTCCTTCTCCTGGGTCCGGGTGCCGAGAGGGGCATGCGTCAGATATCCTGCCGCGATGAGTTCGGCTACGGGATCGGAACTGCGCGGATAATGGCCCTCCTGTCGGTAGTAGAGCTCGAGCGCCGCCTCCATCTGGGCGCCCTCTCCGACGAGGCGGCCGGCCTCAGCCTCGATGCGGCCGTTGCCGAAGGCGTCGCCTCCATAATACACGACGAACAGAACCGCGGCGGCTGCGAGCAGCACTCCGAGGATAACGAGGAGGATGGTGGTCATTTCGGTGTGCGCTCTTCTGGTTCATTCCCGTTTTAGGATGGAATGAGGGGATTGCGCAACCTGATGTTCCGTGATTTCCGGTTTCCGATGCGGAAATGTATCACTGTTTTTCCCGGGAATTCGGGAGAGAACTATCCGTTCGCCGAGACCAGTGACGCCAGAAGTTCCTCGTCGAACTCATGAAAGCTCGAGGATACGCCCGTCGCCACGAGGACATGGGAGAGGTGAGGGGCGAACATGGCGAAGTTGTCGGGCGTGATGCCGCTCGCGATGGCCAGCGGAGCATCCGGTCCTATACCCTTGCGAAGGCGTGCTATCTGCGACGGATCGGCCGCCACGCCTGTTGCCGGACCGCTGGTCGTGGGAATGAAGCCATGATTGATGGCATCGCGCGCGGATGTGACTGGATCGGGTTCGTGTCGCTGGTGCTTGAAGGCCACCCCTGTGAACAGGTGGTGCGACTTCCCGCGCAGCTGGCGCGAGAGACGCTTCTTGAGGTTCTCGTCCGGGAATTCGGTATGTGTGGGCTGCACGTCGGTCCAGGTCATGTCGAGATCCGCAGCGAGATTGACCGCCAGGGAACGCGATGGATCGAGTCCGAGATGGTTTACGCCCACCAGAAGATCGGGCCACTCCGCCTTGATCTCCTGAGCGACCGATACGAGCCTCGTGTTCGAACCATCCATCTGGATGAGAAGGACACCGTCGCATCCGGCATCCTGCACCCGTGCGGCGTTCCGTATCGCCTGGTCGTCGTCCTCGTAGTGGATGACGGGGATGATGTTCGTCCTCATATGTCTTTTCCCTTCTCCGGGTTCACCTGGGCCTCATTCGTCTCGTCGGGAGATGTCGCCGCTCGCGCTCGTTCTCCCTTGATCTTAGCCATGAGCTCGTCGACCGATACCGCTCGGGCGGAGATCTTCAGGGCGACCCCGCTCCATGGGGACCGCCTGAGCTTCGCCTGCAGGATCATGCGATGTGAAGCGAACGGAAGACCTTCGACCATGTCCCCCAGCAGCTTGCCGGGCAGTCCGTCCACCACGGTCTGCGGAAGCGCCTGCTTCAGCAGCAGCGTGTCTGCGTCGATCGACCATTGCGGCCGGTCGAATTCCTTCAGATGGACGTGGTTCCCCTTGATGGTCCATTTCATGCCGAGATCCGGTATGCCGCTGGTGACCCGTTCCACGGTTATCACGCTGCCGGCATCGCCCTTGTCCGTCGCGTCGAGCGCGTCCTCCAAGAGGGGGACGATACGCATGAGGATGCTCTCGGCGTCTTCCCGCTCGCGCAGGAAGGCAGCGAACAGGCCGCCGATCCGGATCCGCTTGATCGTTCCGTTAGGTAGACGTCTCTTCCTGTCGCATTCGATGTGCGTATGCATGCTGTCGGGCAGCGAATAGTCTCCGGGGAGGGGATGGCCGCAGGGGTGAGGGAAGGACATGACTGTCTCCCAACGTCTGCGCATCACGTCCACCATGCTGGTCGGGATGACGATCATCGGATCGCAGGACCAGCGGTCGATCGCGAGGAATCCCTCTTCGGCGCAAAGGGAATGGCCGCACTGGTCGAGGCGCTTCTGGACCTCGGACATGGGGACGCCGCCGATCTCCATTGTCCGAGCTATGATTGCCTCCACCTTGTCCTGTGGCGTCGGCACCTTCGCGGGATGATGGAGGACGTGCGTCTCCCCGTCGACCTCGATGCGTGTCTCTATGAGGTTCTCGGTCGTCGTGGAATGCCAATCCGGCCTCGGCAGGATGGAGACTTCCGCCGGATATCCGGCCTGCTCGAGTCGTCTGCGTATGCGCCGGACAAGGTGTCCGCCCCGATAGCTCTTCATTCCGTGGTCCCCGCAGTGAGAACGCCGAGCAGCGTCTCCGCGGTCTTCTTGCCGACCCCCTCGACCTCCATGATCTGCTTCGCGGTCGCCCCGGCCATGCCGGCTATGGATCCGAACCTCTCGAGGAGCGCGGCCGATCTCGTAGGCGATATGCCGGGGATTGTCTGGAGCATGTGCTGTGCCCGCTCTACGGGGCCGAGACCGGGGAGCTTGTGCGGCTTGAGATCGAAGGCCGCGCCGGTCCCGAAGAAGTGGTCGCGGATCGACGTGACGATGACGTAGGCGGTGTGTGCGAGATCGAGCGTCTCGAGGACCCGCATGTTGACGCCGAAGTTGAGCCTGGTCTGCATGGCGACGAGCCGGGGTAGGGGCTGTGACCGCGTGCCGGTCATTCCGCCCTCGATGACGAAGCAGCAGGGTATTCCGGCATCGCTCATCCGGTGGACCTGCTCGACGAGGCGGTTGTCATCGAGGCTGGCGGAAAGGTCCTCGCTCGTCTTGCGTTCGATCGCGAGGGTCCCTTCGCCGAATCGGGCCACGAAGTCGGCCATCTCGAGATGGGTCCTGATGATGTGAAGGTTGGGGACGTCGGTGAGCATGGTGACGAGCCTGTCGTCCTCCCTGTCGTCGATCTCGAGCACGACCTCCTCGGGAAGTCCGTTGCCCAGTCTCCGGGGGTCGAGGACATGGGTGTCCCAGGCCCCGTAGCCCTTCGTTCGCGGAGCCTCCTCGTCCTCCTCCGGCCGATCGTATTCCCGGTATCCCCCGTGCCTGCGCCGCATCCCGGTCGGAGCCTCACCGCGTTCGACCATGGAGACGAGATCACCCATCCTCTCCGGCATGGGGTCGAGGACCATGCGCGCTATGTGATCGGCCGCGACGGGACTGACGAGGCCCTTCACGGCATACCAGTGGATTCGTCCTTTCCGTGACTGGGCCCAGATCGAGGGCACGCCAGTCATGTTCATGTAGACCATCACGCCGCGACCCTGGGGTCGTGACACGTTCCATTCGACCTCGACCTGTCCGGAGCGGATGGTATCATCGATCTGCGAGACCTCCTCGAGTTCGCGCTTGACCGCTGCGAGCTCCAGACTGTGACTCTCGACGTAGGACTTCATGTCCGGGCCGAAGGGATCCGTTCCAGGTCTCGTCCACAGACCGTCCCTGACCTTTTCCAGATCGCCCCTGTCGGAGAGCGTCTTGGCCGCGGCGGCCGCGCTCTGTCCGTAGAGCCGCTTGAGGTCGGTCGCGGAGGCGACGGGATGGTCCTTGAAGTGATCGGCGACACGCTCGACGATCGTCTGCGTACTGCGCATCCTGGCGCCGAGCGCGGCCGCTGCCTTCTCCTCCGCCTTCCTTGCATCGCGCTCGCGATCCTCGTCGCTGAGAGGCCGGGCTCCGGTCTCGCGGATCATCTCGACGACGCGGTCGTCATCGGTCCGGATCCCGGCGAGAGAGTAGACGCCCACGGCGTGACGGACGATCTCGGCTCCCGCCATCTGCCCGAGGGCGCCCGCGGCCTTCTCGCCGATGTCCTCGATGAGCTGAGCGCGGGTGAACACCCGTCTGTCTTGGGCGTAGGCCCGCACCCGATCGGCCTGTGTCGTCTGCATCCCTGTCCCTTCCATTGCCGTTCGCACCGGGGCACGGGGTGCTCCGGTGTTTCTTGTCCAAGCGTGTTGCATTCCTTTTCCCTCCTGATGGAGGATCCCGTATCATTCAGGTGTCGGGACACCCTCCGGAGGCCTGCCGTCCTTCGTGAAGGCGAGAGGCTCGGTGCCATTGAGGGAGAACTCGATGTAGTCGCCCTTGCGCACACCGGTCCAGTCGGGGGCGCCGGGGCCCCTGTCGACGGACCGGATGTTGCCTTCTTCGGTGATCTCGTAGGTTCCGGGAGCGGAGCGCCTCACGTCGCCTTGACCACCGGTGGCGCCTCGCACCTCGTAGACGTAGTTGCCGTCGCTCGAAAGATCGATGACCTTGGACTGGGTCTCGTTCTGGTCGAAGACCCACCGACCCGCGAAGTTGTTCATGGAGACTTCCTGAGGGGAGTCCTCGGGGGCGTCTTGCTTGGAGCCGCATCCCTGAAGTGCGAGGGCTGCGAATGCCGCGGCGATGAGGATGTGCTTCTTCATGTGGGTCTCCTGGTTCGTTTCTAGGACGGATCGCGTCCTTTGCCAAAGCGGTGAGTTGGGATGCCATCGCTTTCGTCCTAGAACGGACCCCGACGGCGGACCGGATGTCCGCTGCTGTGCAGGGGCTCATCATGAACAGGTTCGAGGCGATAGGATTCGGTGCGATGCTCGCAGGGGCGAGTCTGGCCATGGCCTACGTGTCATGGCCGTTCGCATCCGCGATCGTATGGGCGGTGATCGCCGGCATCGTGTTCCGTCCGCTGTTCCTCAGGATGCTGGTCCCGGTCAAGGGCCACGAGGGCAAGGCGGCGCTCCTCACCCTCCTGGTGATCGTCGTCGCCGTGGTCCTCCCGCTAACGCTCATAGGGAGCATCGTGGTCGACCAGGCCGCATCGCTCTATTTCGCGATGCAGTCGCAGGATGTCGATGTGGCCTACTATTTCGCCTCGATCCATGACGGACTTCCCGCGCGTCTGAGCCAGATGCTGGATTCATCGGGTTACGGGGACCTGGAGAGGGTCAAGGAGAAGATCGCGCAGTTCGTCCAGTCGAGCCTCGGCGTGATAGCCTCGCAGGCCCTGTCGATCGGTAGCAACGCGCTGTCCTTCGTCCTCTCGTTCGGCGTCGGACTCTACGTGTCGTTCTTCCTCCTGCGGGACGGTGGCAGGCTCTCGGAGCGTGTCTGTTCGATTATCCCCATCCCGGGAGACATGGCCGCGCAGCTGTGTGCGCGCATCGCCTCGATTGTCCGGGCGACAGTCAAGGGATCGCTGGTCGTCGGCCTGGTGCAGGGCGCCCTCGGCACCGTGACTTTCTGGATCACCGGCGTGCCCAGCGCCGTCCTCCTCGGAGTGGTGATGGCGCTGGCTTCGCTCCTTCCCGCGGTCGGGCCGGCTCTCGTATGGGTGCCGGTGGCCGCATGGCTCTTCTTCACGGGAGCGATATGGCAGGCCGTGGTCGTGATCGCGTCGGGCGTGCTGGTGGTCGGAATGGCGGACAATGTCCTGAGGCCGGTGCTGGTCGGCAAGGACACCGGCATTCCCGACTGGGTCATCCTGGTGACGACGCTCGGAGGCATCGCGGCCTTCGGTCTGTCCGGCATCATCCTCGGCCCGGTGATCGCGGGGGTGTTCATGACCTGCTGGGCGATGTCGCTCGAGATCAGGAAGGGAGGCCTCAGCCGGTCCTCGCTGTCGCTCGGGGATGATGGAACGCCTTGACCGCCCGGCAGACCCTCTCGATCAGCTCGGGAGGGTCGTGGGGAATCAGCCAGTTGTTGCGTTCCGGGTAGTATTTTCCGACGTCGTGCGCCCGGCAGACGGCCGTTATGCGCTCGTCGTTCATCTCGTTGAAGTCCGTCCGCAGGACCCAGTTGTCCTTCTGGAGCCTGATGACCCGCACCAGACCGTCGTCGGTGTGGAACTCCCACAGGTTGTGCTTGCTCGGAACCTTGCGCAGGATGGATTCGCCGCCGGCCTTGGGCAGCGTGCCCATCGCCTTGTCGGAGATCGCGATGGGCGCCTGGGTCCTGCCCCTGATCCTGTTCACCACCTCGGCGCACTGCTCGTAGGTCAGGAGCCAGAACCTGCCCGGAGGATTCCATTCGCCTCCTGCATCCTTGCACAGCGACGAGATGTGCCGGCGCATGTCGTCCGGACCTTCGGCCCTCACCGTGCGCATGTCGTCCGAATGCCGCCGGATGAGGACGATCCCTCCCGGGACCTCGAACCTGCTTGTGTCGATGAACTTGTCGAAGTAGCGATCGTATATGGCCTCCTCGGGCGTCGGTGCGGATGCCGTCGGACGGGAGGAGGAGGATGGCTTGCGACCGTCGGACCGGGGCGATGGGTCGCGCGGCTTCGATGCCGGTCGGGTGGGAACCTTCGGCTGCTTCATGTTGAACCGTCCGCGCCAGTCGAAGAGCTTGGGCGTATGGGCGCGTTCGAAGCGCGAGGCGAGACCGAGCATCTCGTCGTCGTTGAGGAAGGTGTTCTCGTTCTGCTCGACGATGGAATAGGCGGATGGGCTAAGCATGGGACGGGTCGCGAGCCAGTCCGGGAAGCGGTCGGCCGAGACGATCTGGAAGTCCTCGTCCCTTCCCTTCTTCGCCTTCACGGCGGCGGTGTCCATGACGACCATCACGGGATAGGTGTAGCGGGCTGCGGAGCCGTTGAGCATCTCCTTCACGACCCTGCAGTGCCGCATCCCCTGTGCGATCGGGCAGGGGAGCTTCTTCCTGTAGAGACCTCCTCCGTAGAGCTGGAACCAGTCGCCGTTCTCGTCCCTCTCGATGCCTCCGAGCATGCCCTTCGTCTCGAGCAGGTATATCTCGCGCCTGCGCGTGATGACCACGTGGTCGATCTGGGCGACGAGGGGGTCGGCGTCGCTGCCGCCCTCCAGCTCGAGGCGTATGTCGTGAAGGACGAGGACGTCCTTGTCCTTGCCGTATGCCTGGTTGAGGAAGAAGGCGACCTGCTGTTCACCGCGGAGGCCCGCGCGGATCTTCTTCATCTCGACGTTGATCTTGTCGCGCACGTGCCTGTCGTCGGTCTCCTTCATGAGGGACTCGAGCACGATCAGGTCCCTGCTGGCCTGCTCATCTGGGGTCTTCAGGATCATGGCCCCATCCTTATAGTCGGAAATCCGCGCGTTTCAAAACGGTGCGCCGGTCCTCATGCCTGCGTGCGGTAGTTCTCGAGATTCCTCCTGGCGCGTTCGAGATGCTCCCGCTTCTCCGCGAGCTCGCTCTCCGCGCGTTCGACGTTCTCGGTCCATCCCTTGACCGCGTATTCCCCGTTCGTGACCGCCGCGCGGACGGCATGCTCGCGTTTCTCGAAGAAGGTGTTCTCGTACATGAGCCGGCCGTCATGGGTGACATTGGGCCATCCGTATTCCTCGCAGCGGAGTTCGACGATCTCCCCGTCCTCGTAGGTCCAGACGGGAAGGGATTCTTCGAAGCTGTCCTTCGCTGCGAGCAGTCTTCGCAGCCGACCGGGATCGGATTCGAGTTCGTTGCGGATGCGTCCGATCTCGCCATCGTGTCCGCGAGCGATGGAACTGAGTGTGATCGAGGCATCGGGATGCACGGTGATCAGGTCGCCGACGTATCCCGATCCGATGAGCAGCCTGTCGCCCTCGAGCTTGACGATGTGCTCGATGCCGTAGGCTTCCTTGACGCTCTTCCAGCCCATGTCGTTCTCCCTGTCGGTGCGATTCTATCCTGCAATCCCCGTGAAGCGCAATCGTTCATGCGCCGGCGCGCTTCTTCAGGATCGCCCATATCCGGTCGCAGGCCTCGGGTCTGACCGACTGACCGTACTTGCGGATCTGGCGCCTGTGCCTGTTCCATCCCCGCCGTTCGTCCTTCGTCAGCAGACTCCAGTGCCTGGCGCATATCCATTCGGTGTAGGGTCGTGGAGCGCCCTCGGGATGCCTCTTGCCCGTCCTCCGGCAATCGGGGACGCAGCACCCTATTCGCTCTTCGCTCATGCGGCCCTCACGACGATCTGCTCCGGACGACGCTTTCCCTCGGGGGCCCTCGTGACGCTGGTGATCACGGCGTCCTCCAGGCCCGGCATGATGATGAAGTCCCGCAGCGGACGTCCACGACCGCACTTGAGGATGGAGTGGGAGGACGCGATGGGGAGTCCTTCTATGCGCATGGCCCCCTTGCGCCAGAAGACGCCGGGGGCGATGGGACCGTCGCAGTCCAGCCGCCGCCCGTCGGTCGTCAGCCTGAGATCATGCCTGACGAGATCCTGGCAGGGCGTCTCGCTGATCATGCGCTCCGAGACCTTGGTGATTCGGGATGCGCATTCGGATTCCTCCATGCGCGCCAGGGCGATGCGCGCACCGGGTGTGATGTGGTCGAAACGGGCGATGGCATCGTCCAGGATCCGGTCGATCTCTTCGCGTGCGAAAGGGACCGGATCGACCTTGATGGTCAGGGGCATCGGATCGATGCGGTCGAGGGTGTGGATCGATCGACGGTCGGATTGCCGCACACCGGTGATGACACGTCCCTCGAGAGCGGGATGATCGCAGAGGTCGGTCGCGGGCAGGTCCCTGCGCTCTGACAGTTGCGTCGTGGTGACGGCCGGAGCGGTGATGACCTCCTCGCAGAAACGGACATCGCCCACGTCGAGGGTGCACGAGAGCCTGTCCGGACGCCATGAGATCTCTGCCCTGTCGCAGGGTCCGGCGACGTCATGCGAGCGCAGAACGAGGCGCTTGTCCATGTATCCTGCCTCGAGATTCCTCTCGATCCACTTCTCGTAGACCCTTGCGGCATACGGCCTGAGGCGTGCGATCGTCCATGCGGCGATGCTCGTCATGGCGGGGCCGCAGAAGGGCGGGGGATCTGCGAGGCGCGCATCCTTCTGGCCGGTCAGGTTCCTCAGGGCGTTACGGATGGCGAGGCGCAGTCCCTCCGGATCATCGGGGATGCGGAAGCTGCATCGTCCTTCCTTGGAGCGCACTTCGCCCTTCTCCGGCCAGATCGCGTATTCCACGGACCCGAGTGCGCTGCTCTCCGCGATCCAGACGTCGTGCGGCAGTTCGTAGTGATTGGTGGTGAGAGCGACCCGTGCGCCGTGTCGGCTGCAGGCATCGGCGTAGACGCCATCGAGACCGGGGCACACTTCAAGGAGGCCGATCAGCGGCATGTCCATGGTGGAAACCTCCTCCAGCTCCTCGATGCCGACGTCCTCGACGAGGATGTCGGGGAGGATGAAGCGGCAGGGACCGGTCGCGATCCTGCCGCGCTTCCACCCCAGGACCGCGTCGGTGTCCATCTCTATGAGCGTGTAGCCGCCGTAATCGTCGTGATGGCTCTTCGTCATCTGGACCATGGGAACTCCTTTTTTCGGCTATTCGGATTTGAGTGTGTAACGCCGTCAGGCGTTTGCCACCCGGTCCGAACTGTCTCGAACCGTTTCGTGAGGGACCGGGCAGGCCGAACAGCTTGCTCCTTTTCCCTTCCCAAGCCGGTCCACTGCGTAACTCCGACCATGTAGGTCGAAGCTCCCGGAGCCCAGCTGCGCAGCAGTTGGGTGCAGTCGGCGGTAGCCAATACCATGTCGCTGTCGCGGACCGGTCTGCGCCGATTTCACTTTCCGGTGGATCTCCTGCCACGTTTCCGCCTGATCGAGATCGATCCTCGGTCCGTCATCCTTCCATCGGCGACGGTCGAGTCGGGGCGGAACCGCCGGCAGGCGGTCCTTGATGCCGGCACGGGCTGCGAGCCCGCGCCGGGCGATCTCCGCTGCCGCGCCGCAGGCGTCGGGCAGGTCGAAGAAGAGGTTGCCGACCGTCGAGGAATAACCTCCCCAGACGGACCGGAGTTCGATGCCCGCAAGGCGGCAGCGACGGGCAAGGCCGCTCAGCAGCGTATTGCGGGACCAGTAGTTGATGGTCTGTGTCGAGCGAGACTTCTTGGACCAGGCGAGCTTGCCGAGTCCTTCTTCGTGGACGATCAGCCCGACGTTCCAGGCACGCGCTAGATTGACGGCTTGCACAGCCACGTTGGCCATTGTCTGCTGCATGGACTGGTGGGCACCGAAGGGGATGGCTATCCTGTGAAGACGGTGGTCGAGGATTTTCGTCTGCTCGAGGTCGGCAGGATCTCCACCGATCTCGACGACGGAAATGCCGATCCAATTAGGATTGAGGTCGATCCCGATTGCTCTGTTCTGCAGAACCGGAATGGCGTCGCGCCATTCCGGATGCACCGGCCATTCCTCTGCGGGAATACGCCTTTCGCGATGCGCGGCGTAGTGCGTTGATGCGTCTGTGCGCTTGCGACCCCTGCGGCTCTTACCCTGTTCGGCGATCTTGGCCTGTTCGAGCGTCTGTCCTGGTGCCAGCTTACGCAGATCCATCTCGTCGAACGTCACCGAGAGATGAGTTCGGCCAAGTGTAAAGGTCACGGATATCTGGCAGGCGTCCGCCAGCTTCGACACGCTGCGGAGCAGTAGGCCTTGCTTGCCGTTCATCTCAGGCAGTTCGAGGATAACCTTCTGTTTCAGGAAAATTACCTCGCAGGCCTGCGCATCCTTGGTGAGGCGGAAATGTCGGTTGCCCCATCGTGTGCGATCTCCGACGATCTCGATGGCGCGCCCCCGGCGCCGGGACTTCCATTCGGAGTTGTCGATGTGGCCTTTCTGTCGTCGCAGCAATGTCGGCTTTCCGCCGAAGATCATCTTCCCGTCAGGGACGGCTGCTCGCAGGCGCATGCCTTCTCGCGCGGCGCAATGCAGGTCCCAGCTTCCAAGAGGGTGCTCCGGGAAGCGCGCCTTGAGCAAGTCGCGCAGGTCCTTCTCGGATTGTCCTTTGGCATTGGTGTAGGCCGTGCGCGTGGCGGCTGCCCGGTGGCGCTGCCATTCCGCGATCATGGCGCGATCTGCGTCGCTGGCGCGCCAAGGGATGCGGATGGTCTGCATGGCTGTTCTCTAGCCGCTCCGGCTGGAGAACATAAGAGGAATTCCACGCGTTGATTCGAATAGCCCTTTTTCCTTCCTCCCTACGGGCACGGTAATCCCCCCACGCTCGTCGGGTATAACGATCCGGATGCGGGTATGTCAGAAGTAGGCGCTGATGAACGGTGGGACCGCGAGCAGCAGGAGAAGCACCTGCGTCATCTGGATGCGTCGCTTGCGCGGGTGACGACGATGCGAGATGTCGTCCACCGCCACGCTCAGCAGGAACTGGATGAAGAGGTGGGCCAGCATGGCGCCGACGAACAGGAGGAAGCTCGCACTTGTCCTGGTCCCGATCATCACCGGCACCATCATGAGGTCTGTAATGGCGAGCAGGCCGGCCATGCCCCAGACCGAGAAGACGCGGGCCTTCATCATGGAGAGATCGAATCTCGGCGGTGGCGGGGCGGGATCGTTCATCGCGCCGCGATTTTAGGATGAAACGGTGAGTTGCGAAAGAGTCTTCGTGATTCTTCGCGTCGTTTGTCAGTCGAGTTCCACCTGCAGGACCCTCGGTGCTCCGTAGAGGACGTGCATGAGATTGTAGAGCTGGTAGTCGTGGACCTGCCCCTTCATCTCGTAGCACCACGGATTGTCGCCGTGCGCCTGCTGGATCAGCTTCAACGGGACGATCATGCGCAGGCGCTGTGCGACATGGCGATCGCACCAGACCTTGCCATGCACGTGGATGCCCTTCTCGTTGTGGCTGATCTTGAGATCCCCGGCACTGGCCTGTGCGGCTCCGACCTGAGCGGGAGGGCGGGCCGGTGATGCCGTCGTGTCCCCGTGCGGAGGAGGTGAGTCCTGTATCGTCGTCATCTTGCGGGCCTCCTCCTTCTTCCTGCGCGCCTCGCGTTCGGCACGCTGATCGTCCATCGCCCATGGGATGACCCTGAGATGGAGGGATGCGTGCCTTGCGTCGACCCCGATGATGGTGGAGAGCATCTCGATCTCCTCCTCGTCGGGAAGATGCGTGCTCTTCCTGCTCACGGCGTTGGAGAAGGACCAGGTCTTTGGATCGCGCCTGCGCTCGAGGTAGAGCGAATGCATGAGGGCGTTGATGCGATCGTTGTTGATGCCGCTGCGGTTGCGTGCCTCGATGAGCCTCTCCGCGACCAGGGAGTGGACGACGCGGCGGATCTGCTTGGCGACGGCCGCACGTGCGGGACGATCGATTGTCCGGTCCTCCTTCTCGCTGCGCAGGACGATCTGTGCGATCTCCCGGTCATCGTAGTCCTGTCCGGGGACGATGGCCCGTGTCTGAGTCTCTCCCATCTCAGCGTCCTCCGTAGATGGCGCGCATGATGAGCTCGGCCTGGTAGGGGAATATGGGCACTCTGGCCTGACAGCGGATGACGCCCCCCGCGCGCTGGATCCGCATCATGTAGGCCGGCACCGCGAGTGTCAGGCGATCGAACTGCGTGGCATCGAGATCCATGTCGATCGCGATCTGCAGGGAGCCCCGGACCTCGAAGAAGCTGACTCCGGGCGCGCCGTATGTGCGGACTGGAAGAACGTCCTCTTTCTGCGTCCCCGTTTCTTCGACCCGGGGCCCTGGATCCGTATGCGGAGTGCGGTCCGTGTCGACCGTTTCGTCCGCGGCATCGGGGGCTGACGCAGCATCCTGACCTGGTGCGCTTCCCGATGCATCACGGATCAGGACGACAGGGTCGATGTCGAGGGCCAGGGCCAGGCAGCGGGCTTCGACTTCATCGAGGGAGAAGACCCGCCGCTTGTCGCGGACCTTGGTCATGATCGACTTGGGCGCCTCGCGTTCGGCCTCGGCCATGTGACGTCTGAATTCCCGGTTGACCTGCTTCTCCGTCCGGCCGCTCGACTTGCGGGCGTCGACGATGATGTCCCTGATGGGGCGCGGTGCATCCAAGGCTCTCGTCGGGCTGTCTGTGTTCACGAATCGTTCTCCGTTCGGTGTGATGCCAGTGGTCGATCCTCCGCGCAAGTCGGATGACGTCGCGATGATGGATCGGGTCTGTGGATAATGGCGGAGCGTCGGCAGGGCGCCTTTTCCCTTCCTGCGCGGATCTCTTTCTGATTCCCGAAGTTGTCGGGTCGTTTCTGTTTCCGGTGGACTTTCCTTGCCGATCGCGGGATGATTCCATCCTGAAAGTTTCCAGGAGGATGTGTGATGGCCGAATTCAGGCAGATAGATGATCGTTTCTACGGGCAGGCGGGCAAGGCGATCAGCGCGGCATCAGACGCCGGGGTGGTCTATCCTGAATACGATAACGCGGAACTGGTCGCGGCCGCCGCGTCGGTCGCTCTCGAGCGCGGCGCACCGAGACTCATCGCGCAGACCTATGACATAGGTGCGGACAGCTATCTGAAGCAGGGGTCGCAGGCCTGGCGCAAACTGCATCCGGCGGTGGCGCGGTTCGTGGAGACCGACCTGAACGAATCCGAGGCGATCCCGTCCCGCGGCGAAGGGGTCCGGATGGTGGTCGCCGATGTGGTCCAGGCGGAATCCGCTCGCAAGGTCGTCATGGCGGCCGGCAACAGGGACTTCGAGGACATGCTCAATCCGGAGCAGACCGAGCTGATGAGGATGGCGAGGAGCGACCAGTCCTTCCTGAGGGACCTGTCGAGCATCTCGATCGGATCGCTCGACCGGCTCTCGCCGGAGACCGCCGGCTCGCTGAAGGAGGCGCTGGACGCCCCGATACCGGGCAGGCTCGGTCAGGAGGTGTCCCTGCTGTCGCGTGCGGTGGACGGGATCGTGGACCGAGAGGAGGCGCTCGACGAGCGCCTGTCAGGAGCCGAGGGAGTGCTTGGTCGGTTCTCCGAGATCCCTGACGAACTTCGCGAACGGGTGCAGGATTTCCACAGGAGCGGTGTGTCTACCGGGACCAGGGAGATCGATTCCGCGATGGTGCTTCTGAGCGAGATGGGCAAGGTCCCCGAGAATCTGCATCCCAACGACCCGATCATGATCGCCCAGGCGAGGCTGCTGCACGAGTCGATGGAAGGTGTGTCGACATCTTCTTCCGAACTGGCCTCGATGGCCCTGAGCGATGCCCAGATCATGATCGAGGGACGCCGGGAATACATGATGACGGAGATGATGCCGGGTATCGATTCCGACATCAGGGGACAGGGGCAGTATCATCTGCTCGAGGAGCGGGATCAGGCCCGGATCGAACGCGATATCGTCTATGGCATGAAGACCGCCCCGATCGAGAAGATCCGTCTCGAGGTGATGGCTCTCGAGAGCTCGGGTGTGGCCGCGATCGACAGGGCGAGGGTGAAGCAGGACGAGGCCCGGATCGATCCGGTTCTCGCCGACGAGGTGGCCAAGGCCGCCGGTGCGGTCATGGATCGGCATCCGGAGGACGAGAACCATGCCTTCGTCCAGATGGGGCATGCGCTGAGCGACTTCCATCACGGGCGGCGCGATGATAGGGCCCTCGTGGAGGCCGCCGAGGAACTGGCGCAGTCCATGGATGACAGGTCCATGTCCGGTGGCAAGGAATGGGAAGGTCTGAGCGTGGCGGTCGACAGAGCGTTGGGACGAGGCGAGTCCGAGACCCTTTCCCGCGCCGCCCACGTCGCCGCCTTCGAGGCCGGTGCGAAGAAGGACCCCGTCGAGCACGAGGAACAGGTGAGGCTCTCGCGTGCGCAGCACATGGCGGCCATGAACAGCGGAATGGGGATCTGATCTGATAGGGACGTCGTGCGTGATGCCCCCCCGCCATCCCGGCGATCAGGCGGGTTCGGGTGTCCTCATGATCCTGCGCAGACCGGTCATCTCGTGTCGGCATATGTCCGCGAAGATCTCGTAGTCGGACGGACAGAGGTCATCGTTGGTCCTGTCGGTCACGGGCCATACACCCTCCGCATCGAGACGCCCGAAGATGCGCTCTACCCAGGGAAGCGGCAGGAGCGCAATCCTCGCGATCTCCGCGACGTCCCTGGAGGTCTCCTGGGCGCAGAGGGCGAGGAGCACCATGAGATGCTCAGGCTCGTCATGACGGATATCGGTCTCGAGCAGGGATCGGGCTTCGGCCATGATGCGCTTACGCACGGCGATCCGTAGCTGGGACGCGTTCTTGCGATCCTTCCAGCCATGCTCCTCGAATCGTCCACGCACCAGCTCCAGATCGACACCGGTCAGCTTGGCGGCCTCGTAGGGCGGGATGCCAGACAGGGCCATGACGCGGATCCTCTCCTCGTCGATGCCGTCTCCGGCGATGATCTTCCTGTCGGACGCATCGTCCTTGTCCTCGGGTGGCGAGGAGACCAGTGCCGTCGTCCTGTTGGCGGACCGGGATTTCCTCGGTGTGGTCTTCGGAGCCGGCGATGAGTCGGTCGGGGCGGAGGACCGCTTCAGGCCCAGCGATCCCGCCTTCACCTGGATGGCCTTGAGAGTCCTCTCCGAGGAGAGCCGTGAGCGGATCTCGGTGAGGGTGAGGTTGTCGGCGTAGCTCTGCCGCAGGACTTGCATGTCCTTCTCGGTCCACGGCCCTCCACTGCCGGATCCGGCTTCGGGCTTACCGCCTGCCTCGATCTCCATGAACTTGTGCCGCACCGTCTCGTGGCTCACGCCGATCGCCTTCCCGATCGTCTTGTTGGATTTTCCCTCTTCCTTCATCCGCTTCAGCGTGTCGATCTCGTCGGGAGTCCATTCACGGCCTTTTCGCATGTCTCGATCCTTCGTCTGCTCGGGTGGCCTCCGGCTCGGCCTGAAGGTATTATAGGATACAGGGAATGACTGCCCAAACCGAGCGACGCGGATCCTTGCATCGCGTTGACCGTCATGGTGAATACCGTAACTATGCCGCTCATCAGGATGGTGAACGCTATCCTGAGATCCGCTGATCAGCCTATTTGTCAGGCGTCGCATGATGTGCCGCCCTCCTTCATGTCAGCAACCCGAGAGCAGGCGTTCCATGTCTCCTATCCTGCGCTCCAGCCGATGGCGATTGCGACCGTTGACGTCCTCGAGCGAGAGACGGCTTCGGGCCAGGGCTCTGGCGAGGCCTTCGGTGGTCTGGTTCTCGGGGGCACTCATTATCCAGTCGAAATGGTTGTTGAGTGCCATGGATTCGGTGAGATCACGGATCTGATCGACGGTGTTGACGGTCATGCCGAGCGAGTTGATCTGACGTTTTTCCATCCTCTCCATGTCGGCGACCTCCTCGTCCGTGGGATCGGGAATGTCGGATGGTCTCAGCCTGTCGATGGCTTCTGTCATTGCCGCTCCGATGAGAGCCATGGGCAGATGGGCGATGAGTGGCGGCGTCGTGTGTAGATCCAATCCGAATCTCGCACCGGTCTCGAGGACCCTGTCCACGACCTCGTCATGCGCCTCGTTCCTACCCGGCCTGTAATACCACAGAGTGGAGGCCACGCCTTCGCGGGTCGGGCGGTGGCCGGTGTGCCTGTGATCATGGGGAAGATAGGGGCGCCGTCCTTCGGCATCCTTGAACATGAGGGCGTATTCGGTCTGCATCGTGGGTCCGTTCTAGGATGGATGGCGGTTCGGACCAAGCCGACGACTATTCGAGTTCGAACGGTCCCTCGACATCCTTGGCGATCGTTCTCGGCGGCTTGGCGGGATTGGGAGAACCACGCGTCTGGAGGACGATCATGGGTCCGACCCCACTGGTGAGCACGGACGCCGTCAGATTGTAGATGTCGGCAGGCGGTGTCTCGTCGCAGATCATGGGGTAGTCGGTGGGCGCACACCAGAACCCGCTGCCCTTCCACTGGAACCGCACGGCCCCTTCCTCGGTCCCCAGCGGATAGGCTCTTCGCAGCAGTGCACCGTGCCTGCCGTTCTCGACCGGCGGGTCACGGCCGATCCTGCTCTCGATCGGGGACAGGTAGATATTGAGGACCGCATCCTGCGGCATGCCTCCCCATGTTATGGTTCCGGCGATCGGCTCTCCGACCCGGTCAGGGACGTTCTCGATCTCGAGGCAGACACCGTCGCATGATCTGGAAGGAATGATCGGCCGGATGACGGCCCCGTCCTCTTCCGCCGTCTGCACGGTGAGACCCGTCGTGATGGAGACCGGGGGAGGACCGTCAGTGCTCGTATCGGGGTCCTGACCGCATCCGAGCATCAGGAGAACGAGTGGAGACAGGAGGAGCATCGTCATGTCGCGAGGAAGCATGGAGAGTATCTCAGTTCGCCTCCTTGATGCGCACGTCCTCGATGAATCCGAGGCCCTCCGTGACCGATATCCTCAGCACGGTCGAGGAGCCGGCGACGAAGGTCTGCGTCATCTGTTTCCATTCCCTGTCGGAGGAATACCTTGTGAACGAGTGGTTCACGGGACCCACGGACACCTGGATCGTCGTTCTGGGAGTACTCGAGGAGACGAAGTGGTGATAGGACAGCTGATAGGTCTTGCCCGGGGTGAGCCTGGTGGCGACGTTCTGCGAGATGGAGTCGTTCGCACGCAGGGCCGCCGACCATGCTCCGGCGAACTGCGGACTGGTCGCCTGCATGTAGGGTGATCCGGTGGTGGTCCAGTCACCCAGACTGCCGCCGCCGTCTTCGAAGGATCCGTTGAGGACGACCACGCACGGCTCGGTGAGGGTCTCCGTGACGGCCGGCTTTTCTGCGGCATCGCAACTGGATGCATCGACCTCGACGATCTCTCCGGAGGCGTTCGTGCCGTAGCAGGCGACCGTCCTCGTGCGCGTGGCGGAACCGCACGTCCTGGCCCAGTCGGACCATTCGCCCTTCTTCCAGATGAAGGGACATGCGCTGTAGACGGCCATCTCCTCGGAGATCGTCGGCTTGGGTTCAGAGCATCGTCCGTCCGCGACCTCTACCGCGTAGGGATCGGTCTTGCAGACCGCGGTCCGGGTCCTCGTGGCCGAAGAGGAGCATTCATCGCTCCAGCCGCTCCAGCCGGATGGAACCCAGAGGGTGGAGCAGGATCTCGTGTCGAGATAGGTGTTACGGTTCGCGGGCTTCGAACCCGAACAGCGGGCAGCGGGGACCTTCTGGTCGCCGGCCCGGCATTCGACCGTCCTCGTGGCGGTGACATCGCCGCAGGAAGGTGCCGGATCGGAGTATTCGCCCACATGCCATGCGGAAGGACCGCATCCATCGTAGTCGACCTGGGTCTGTGTGGCGGCTGGCCTCTCTCCGGTGCATTCGGAATCCGGAACGGAATCGCCCTTCTTCGTGCAGGTCACGGTCCTTGTGGAGGTGTATTCGCCGCATGCCTGCTGCTGCGACCACTGGCCGGTGATCCAGGATGCCCCGTTGAGGGCCTTGTCGGGCTTGGCGATGCTCCGGCGCATGATGAGGACGTCCTCGCCGGGACCGACCTCCTGCGCCTGAATGTGGAGAGGCGTCGAGAGCGCGGATGCGCATATCAGGGCGGTGAGGAGACGGGTCCCGAATGAATTGGTCATGCTGTGCGAATCGTCCAAGACCGGACCATGGGTCCTGATTGTGGGGAAGGGGATCTTATGCAAGAAGGCAAGAACCGTCAATCATCCTGAAAATCGATGTGTTCCAGCCGTCGTCTATGGGCGAGCGCGCCTGCGAGGAAACCGATGGGCAGGCAGACGAGGCCTATCAGGGGACCGGCATCTGCGGACATCCATGAGCCGGTCAGACCGGTCGCGATGCCGATGGCGGTCGCCCACACGATCGTTCCCGCGTCCGCTCCGAGACGCTTCTCGAAGAGGATGACGAGGAAGAGCGGAACGAGGAGGAGGATGGTCATCGCCGCGCTGAGTACGAGCATCAGGAGCATGGCGATCGCTATCATGCCTGAATCGTCCATTCCGGACAGGAGAGCAGGCACGGAGAACGCGGCGACGAGTGCCGTCGATCCCGCGAGGAATCCGAATGCGAGACTGGCCAGGCAGTCTCCGAACTGGGCGAACAGGGACAGGTGACGCACGCGGTCGCGCGGCCAGAGGCCGGTGCGGCTTCGTGGGGCGGCGCGCAGGGCGGGCATCGATTGCGTCATCGGACGACCGAGTAGAGTCGCCGACGCGGCTGCCCGTCTTCATGAGGGAGGGGCGTCTCCCAGTCACTGGTGACGGCTCCTGCTTCCTCCAGACGGGAAAGGGCGGGGTAGAGCGCACCGACCGGTATGCCCGTCAGCTCGTGCAGTCCGCCTCCCGAGAGCGGTGTGACGGCGCCCAGCGTGTCCATGATGCGCTTCTCGACGTCCTCCTCGCTCATGAGAGTATCCAGGCCATGAGGGCGACGAGGGCGATCATGAAGATCGCGTAGCAGAGGAGAGCCAGGCCGGCGAGGACCCGGGCCCACGCGGAGGACTCCCGGTCCCTCAGTGTCCGGACCGCCTCGTCCGGGAAGATGGCGAGGCTCATGACGATGTCGGCGATGATTTCCATGATTCGGATTATAGGATGACACTTGTTCTCGACGGAAGCGGTAATCCCATCCTATAAGGACACCATGATGATCCGCTCCCTCCTCGTCCTGGCCTCTGTGTCGTTTCTGTCCTCATGCGGCTCGATGACGCCGAGCTGCGAGGGGCCCGACCCCCGATCGATCGTCAGGGCCCTTGATTCGGAAGGCCTGCTGGGTGCTTCGGTGGCGGATCTCGCCTCGGTGGAGGACCTGGCTCCCGAGACACTGGCCGAACTCAGGGCGCGCGGCGATGATCCCAGCGGTCTCGTGGGCCGTTTCGAGTCGGCCGTCGGGAAGCTGGTCGATCTCGATGACCCCGATCTGGAGGAGGCGCTCGTCGCCGGATACTCCCAGGTGGACCCGGCGACCCGTGCCGCCATGTGCGACGCCCTCAACGGCAATGACCGTGAGGCGATCATGAGGATCAATGGACAGCTGGCGCCGATCCTGGGACCCGAGGCCATGCCGATCGTGGAGGCCGCGGGCGCCGATCTGCTACGCGTTCTCGAGCGGGGCGAAGCGTCCGAATGACGTGATCGGAGGAGGGCGGGAAGCCTACTTCCCGGGACCACCGGAACTTCCGAGCGGACGCATCCTCCCGACCCGCCGCACGGGTATGGCCCGATCCTGCAGGAACAACTGGTAGTTGGCGACGACCCGCATTCCGTCCCGGTGTATCCTCGCCTCGGAGCGCGGCCAGCCCCAGTCGATGTCGGGATCGTCTATGCGCCACAGGGAGAGACTCCCGTCCGCAGGGGAAGGAGCGAAGGCCTCGTCACCGAACCGATCGGCCGCCTCGAGGGCGATCCTCCGGTGGAAGGCGATGGCCTCGTCCTCGTCTTCGAGATCCCTGATGAGCTGGAGGGTGCGGGCGGCGACGAAGCGGTTACCGGCACCCTGGTTCCCGAAGCCGGTGTAGATCACGGCCTTGTCCCATTCGCCGCGAGGGACTTCCAGGACGTCGGAAGGACCACCGAGATCGGCCGCGAGGCCGTCCGTGGTCGGCATCCCCTTGGGGTCCATGAGATCGTGTCCGTGCCAGATCCTGAAATCATCGATGTCGACATCGGTGACCGGTCGAGAGAATCGGCGCGCGTTGTGCTGCGGATCATCATCGATCATCACTGCGGATGCGGTGGTCGGCGCGACGGTGACGGGATCAGGATCGCTGCCGCATCCTGCCAGTGAAAAGAGGGCGATGATGGGTAGAGCGTGTCTCATGGGCAGGTTGTAGGACGGATGTCCGCAGACGAAAACAGATGTAATCGAATAGACGTCCATGATCCTGCGGATGTAGCGTGAAAAAAGGGGGCGGGCCCGGTGGGTCCTTGGGGCCCGTTCGTCAGCGCTGCAGCTTCGCCAACTCCTTGGTGACCTCGTGGGCGGGATCGTCGGGGTCGGAGAGTGCCTTCTGCCTTGCGGCTTCTCTCTCGGCTTCCTTGTCCTCGATGGCCTTTTCTATCTCCTCCTCGAGCCGGGCGAGAGCTGAGCCGTCATCCTCGATGAGGATGATCTCCCCGCGTTCGAAGTCGTAGTCCTCTCGTGGCGGTATCTCGCGCTCGTGGGGATGGATCTCGCGCATGGCGCAGCCGAGGTCCTTCATGTGATACATGTCCGTCAACTGGATGCAGGCCTTCGGGCGGAGCATCTTCTTCACGACCCGTGCGTTCCAGTCGTATCTGTATCTCATTTCGTGGACCTGGCTCCGGGGAGGTTCGTGGACCCTCTCGAAGGCAGCCCTCATCGCATCGAATTCTTCCGGACCGTCCCACCGGCGGGAGAGCGAGAAGGCCACGTCGACATCGCCGAGGTCGGGGCTGTCCGTGAGATAGCTGCCGTAGAGGCACACCTGTTCGACGTCGTACATGAGGACGGGGTCCGAGTTGATACGGTCGATCGCCTCGCGCAGTTTCCCGACGGCCGCATCCGCCGCCTTGCGCGTGATCCTCTTCGTCTTGGTCGCCCGCATGAGACCGAAGGCGTCGGGCGTGAGGCCGTATCCGGGATGGTGGTCACGGCTGGCGATCAGCATCCCTTCCCCGGTCGGCAGCTCTATGAGGCCGCTCGCCGCGAACATGGCGAGGAGGCGGCGGGCCTGGAGGGCCCTCTCCTCCCTCGCCTGCTCGATCTGCACGAGGGAGAGCGAGTAGTCCGGCCGTCTCGGTTCGAGACGCCTGGCTATGCTGGAGACCGAGGTGATCCTTCCCCAGTGGTCGACGGAGCGGATGAGGTTCCGTATCTCGAGAAGGGACAGGCCGCATGCACTCTGGTTCCAGTCGATCTTCATGTCTTTTCCCCTTTCCGAAAGACGTATCCCCGAGACTTCTCCGCGTCGGGTCCGCGTCGCCCTGAAGGGTCCTCGGACCCTCTGTCCGCGGAAGGCGTTTCAGACCACCTGCAGGATACCCGGGAGCGGGCACCGGGCGGAATGGGTCCGAGGGGACCGGGCCGGTCCCCTGTTCCTTCTAGCTGTGGGCGGGACCGCATTCCTCGATGTAGTCCTCGAGGATCTTCCTGTTGTCAGGAGCTAGCCACGTTATGTGTGGTCTCGTTGCCTCGATTATCCTGGCCTGGACATCGATGCCTGCGACCTTCCTTGCCCCTTCAAGGAGATCTATGAGGTTGGAGCAGGCTGCGATCTGGATGAGATTCTCCATGTGCCGGAGGACCTCGGCTAGGCGACCGACGGAATCCATCTCCATGGCCTCGATCTCCTCCCTCTGATCACTGAACGGGGGAAGGCTCTGGATGATGCCGGTCCTTCGCACCACGCGCGAATGGATCACGAGGACGATGAGGCTCGTGTCGATGTCAGGGAACCGGTGGGCATCGACGCCGTAGCGCATGCCGATGTCTGCCAGCCTGCTGACGACGTCATGTCCGACCTCGCCGCTGTCCGGCATCGCTTCCGCGAGGCGTGCGCGGATGTCGTCTTCCTCCGGTCGGTATTCGATGTGCCGCGGGTCGCAGGAAAGATAGGGCCGCCGGCCCTTGCTATCTGCATAGTTCGATATTCTGTCGTCGATCGTCATGCCGCCCTTATAGGACGCGCGCAGCTTCTGGACCAATCGAACCCGCCGTAGGGGTCCGAGGGGACCGTCAGGGTCCCCTTCTCTTCCCTCCAGGGGCGGGCGAGGGTGGTTAGATGCTAGACTGGCGACGTCTGCGAATGAGAAAGACGGAAAGGGATACGGCAACGATCGACAGAGGGATGAGAGCCCATGCCTTAGAAACCGATCCCTCTTCCGCTTCGGCGATCTTCATAATTTCAGAAGTTGATCTGCTGGTTTCCCCGGGAGCGCATTTGGCAGCTGTGTTTCCGAAAGGGCATATCTCGACGGTGTCGACTTGAGTGATCAGAGGCAGCGTAATTCTCTTGCGCTGGTTGGGGTATTCATTCTTGAGATGACGAACCTGACCGCGGAAACGAAATATCTCAGGATGGAAAGAGACGCCGTCGTCCCCGATGCGGGAAACCAGCAGATCCTTGAATTCGAAATCGCCGTCATCGATCGCGAAGCTGTGGGCGGAATTTCGATCTCCTTCGCCTTCCCAGTTCATCTCGAATGACCATCGGCCTGATATGATGAAGGTCATCTCCAGCGGATCTTGATAGGCCAGGTCAACGAGATCGGCCTTGCTGATGGAGGAGCAGTCGCCGTCGCATTCGGCGTAGGTCACGCTGCCGTGATCCTGATCGGAATAGGAGGGCTCTTCGGCCTTGTCTGATCCTCTGCACCAGGCTTGGCTCTGCCGGAGTGATGGGGTCGGTCCCCTGACGATGCTTCGGGATAGCGCGACATGGTCCTTGGTGCGATCTGAGCGGCGAATTCCAAGGATCATAGATTGTCGAACGTCTCCTGTATTGACCTCGACCCGGTCGAGCCTTTCAGGCAGGCTTGCACTCCAGTTGAAAGGGCCTGGCAATCCGGTGTGCTTGCACGTGCCTGTATCGATTGTTGCCTGCGACTCACCCAGAGGAATGAATGCAATTGCAAGCGCTGACAGCGTCAGGAGGGGAAGTCTTTTCATGGCTGGGCTATCATAGGCAGCGCTATTGCAAGGGATAGGCGGAGGTGGTTCATGCCGGTGACCTCGGTCCGTTGCGCTCGAGCCATCCAAGAACGAGGTTCTGCGCCTTGGCTAAGAACACGATCTCGTGGCCTCCCTCTGCAGTGACTATTTCACCGCCGGATGCCTTCGCAAGCCTGGCGCCGTGGCTCGCAGGGATGAGATCGTCATTGTCCCCGTGGACGATCAGGACCGGCGCATCCACGTCCATGATCGCGGCCTCGTTCTCGTAACGGTCATGGAGGAGGAAGGTGGGGATGACCTTCAGGCGCCGGCTGACCAGATCGGGGAGATCAGCCATGCCGGACACGATGACCAGCGCACCTGCTCCATTGGCCGCGGTTTCGATGGCCGGGCCCGAGCCGATCGAGTTACCGATGATGATTACTTCCGATCGCGGAGTGCCTTGGTCCTCGAGCCATTGCATGCCGGCGCGCGCCGAAGCGGCGAGGCTCTTCTGGCCGGGCTTGCCGGGATTCCCCCAGTAGCCGGGGTATTCAGGCATCAGGACGCCATATCCTGCTTCGACGTATGCGCTGGTGGCAACGACTGTGTCCGAGATGCCGCCGCCATTACCGTGAAGGAAGAGGATGACCGGGCGATCAGCATGAGGCTCCTTGTAGAATGCCTCGACGTTGCCGGCTCCCTTGACCGGCAGTTCAATCCGCTCCCAGGCTGGTGGTGCGTCCTGCGGGTCCATAAGGGACGCGGGATAGAGGAGGTAGCCTTGGAAGAAGTAGGCGGCTGTGCACACGATGATGTAGATCACCGCGATGGGGATGAGGATGTCGGCGGCGAGCTTACGTTTTGTGGTGGAAGAGAATTTCATCGCTGCTCCATGCAGGGACGGGCGAGGGCGGTTAGTTAGTGGATTTTCGACTATCTAAAGCTTTTAGCAATTGGTTAGATAAGACCTCATCTCGCTCTTTAGCGGTAAGGCCGTCTGATGTCATATCCGAAAGTGCCTTAAGGCCATCTTTTATGGATTTCATATTAGATATACAGACAATTATACGCAGACAATCGTTCTTCGTAGCTTTTTCTATGTCATGCCCGTGGAGTATGCGATTTCTAGCTATGTAACCCTTATACGAGTTCGACTGAGTGAAAAGGGAGTGTAAGGAGTATAGGCCGAATACGAGATCGATATATTTGTATGCAACTGTTCCTGGCATAAAATGATAGCTATCATAACCATAGCCATTATCTATGTTCTTCTTGATCTTATCGTTGAATTTTTTTTCAGAATAAATGCTATTACGGCCGTCAGGATGTATATTCTGATATAGAAGCTCTAATATGCAGAACAATCCAGCGCACGATAATGCATATTCTCCCCTGTGGAAAGCATCTATACAACTATCCATAAACTCTGATACGCCAAGATACTCGATCATTTCATTAGAAGAACGTATTAGCTCGTCTAGCAATCCTTCTTCTAGCATTTTTAGTAATGCATCTTCGAATAATTTACCGTCATTTCTAGACAGAGAAGCAAGCTTGATTGTCTGATCGACGCCAAGTGAAGATGGTATGGCCCAACCTTGCTTAGCGACAATTGGAGATAATCTGATTAGCCTTTCGGTGGCGGCTGCGTAATGCCTGCGCGATTTTTGCATCTGCCGCATAACACGCGGAAAATTCTCGGCTATCTTCTGTATTTTAGAAGCACGCCTCGAAAGGTCAGAGACGAAATCTTGAAAAGCATGGAAGTCGATTAAGTTACGCTTGGGCATTAGGGATTCTTAGGGGGTATGTTGGATAAGGCGGAAGGATCAAGCTTTGTTAGCTGAACCATGCTTGTGATGACTTCTAAGGCCACCATCATAGATTGGGCATCTTCTTTCGAAGGAACCCACGACCTGTGAATTGCCGCGTGACCAGCATTCACAATCTTATCTAAGAGATCGTGGAGCTGAGGAGGGACATATCCATCTGTTTTTAGGCGCTCAACGCGAGGAGCCAGAGGATGACCGTTGAAGCCCATGACCAATGTAAGCCTATCGATATAGGCTCTAATTGCCATTGCACATGAAGCATACAATTCATGTGACAAGCACTTAGATGCTTCGTCTATGAGATGACCAAGATGATCATCGAGATCCTTAGATTTCCTGAGTGATTCGCTTGTTATATGTGATGACTTGGGGAAGGTGTAGAATGACATCTGCCATCCAAGTTGAGTTCCTGGCCCTCTTGGATCTTCGAATCTTTCTTGATCGAAATCATCCCAGACGAAAACGGCCAGATATGCCCCGTTGCATCCCTGACATACCGCTAGGCAGCTTTTCGCTAATTCAGTGTAGTGCCCATGTTCATATTCATGTCGTTCTTCATGGGGAACGCTCAACCTAGTTTCTGAGAAACTTCCGCATCGAGGGCAAGGAAGCTTAGTTTTAAGGGGAAGGTGTTCAGGAAGAATGTAATCTATCCGGGTATCTCTTGGCACCGAAACATTCTCCTTAGTATCATCCTTCTAAGAGGATTGGATATTTTCGATCTGCCATCCTGAAACCGCCCGGTCAATCGGGAAAACCACTCTTCCCTCGGAAGGCGGGGCGGAGCCCCTCCCGATCCCCCGTGGACCTCAGTCGTATCGGGAGGATTCCGCACTCGCTATGAAGCGCCACATCACCAGCATGGAGAAGAAGAGGATGATCCGCATCACCCGCTCGTCCTTCGCGGTATGCCCGCCGATCCACGAGACCCGGGCGCGCTCGAGCCTGCATTCCAGAACGACGATCGCGCTCATGATGAGATAGACTAGCAACCCGAAGAGCGTCTCGCCCTTCGGGAAGACGAGGCTCATGAGGACTGCGGTGACGGCACCGGCGAGGACCATGACCAGGGAGATGCGCAGGGTGCCGGGCCTGCTGGTGAGGAATTCACTGACCGAGAGCACACCGAGACCGATTCCCGTCATGGTCATGAAGATCAGGAGGGACGATCCCATTTGCTGTTCGGAGATCAGGATGAAAATGGCGGCCATCACGCACAGTAGCCGCGTGATCCAGGGCGTGGACGCTTTCGGTGGTCGTTCGGTCGGGACGGTGGCGGTCATCTCTGCGTATTCCCGTCCGGACGCGTGGAGCACGAACATGACGCTGAGGCAGATGATTGTGATCATGATGACGAGCAGGACGCTCGCCACGAGGCTTCCTCCCTTGATCTCCTCGGGCAATGCGACCCCGGGCGAGGACAGGATCCCCGCAAGGAGGGCGATCGCCATCATGTGGAGGCCGGCTTCCAGGTGCACCTCCGCCGATCGGTGATTGAGATCTCCCAGTATCTCCTCGTCGAAGATCGGCCAGCTTTTCATGGGGGAGGGTCCTGTCCTGATGTCCGCTGGAGCGGAACGTGTGATGATCCGTGATTATCGCCCCTCGGGGAGCGGAGGTCCACTGTTTCCGACGAAGGAGCCTTTTCCTCCCTGCTCGTTCTCTTCCATTCATCATCCGCATGTCGGGCCCGGCGCCGGACCTGACGATGGGTTCATATGTAGGCCGGAGGAGGTGCTTTCCGGTATGTGTCGATTGCCCCCGTGCCTATCCACGCGAGACCGGTGAGGGTGAGCAGTGCTGATGCGATGAGAGCTGCTGGCCGCGGCCGTGATCTCTTCCACCGAGTGACGACGGCATCGACCATCCAGCCCGTCACCGACACCAGACCGGCCAGACCTGCGATGACGAGTCCGTCCGGCCTGAGGTCCTGCACGAAGATCGAACGGATTGCGAATACGATTACGACCGTGATCAGGATGGTATAGGCCAGTCTGACGGGCAGTCGCCTACGTCTTGCCATCATGGCACCGATCGATCCGATGACGGGTGGGAACATGACCGCCGGAAGCAGCCATACGGAGAGGTCCTGCAGACCATGGACGAAGGCGCGCCCGAGCGCGTTCCCGTGATCACCGATCGATAGGCAGAGGACCGCGAGGAGCGGCCCGCCCAGGGCGTAGCGCAGGAGTGCCTGGGGTATCGTGATCATGCCGGTGTCCGATTGATCGGCTGGTCGCTCTCCAGCCAGCCGCGGTAGTGCACGATCGGCCCGACGAACGGCAGGATGATGGGGACGTCGAAACGGAACCTGCCGTCCTCCTCGTATTCGGTGGCGACGCCCTTCGGCATGAGGAAGCGCGGCAGCGGTATGCCGAGCATGGACCAGCCGGCGGGGATCATGCTCAGACGCGTGTCCTTCTCCTCTAGGTCGAAGTGGAAGGAGAAGGGGCCGAAGCGCTCGCTGACGCCGCTGTCGCGCGGGGAGAGGACGCTGGAGAAGGTCGATCCGCCGAAGTCGCGGATCCAGCGTTCCCCCTGTCCGTGTTTCTCGAAACGGACCGTGACCGGAACGTCCGGGGATGCCGGAGGGAAGCCGAAGACGCACGCTATCAGCGTGGCGATCGGCGACCTGCCTTTCATGACGCTTGCGCGGCCGCTGGCGGTGCCGGGAAGCCGCTGGTCATGCATGGCGCGCACGGAGGGCGCCGTCCGCCCGAAACCGGGCATGGTCCGGGCGTAGAGCGAGGCGGCGTTCTCGCTCCTCTCGATGGTGAGGGAGTCCTCCGGCATTCGTGCGAGGATCTCATCCGGTGAGAGGACATCGATCCTTGGGCCCGCGCCTGCCGGAACACGCCCTTGGCCGATTGCGTCGATCATCGCGGGAACGGCCATGCAGGGGATCATGGGGCCGGTGTTGCGCGCGGCGACGACGTTCCATACGCGCGTGACACGTCCCTCCTGGGAGAGACCCGTCACGCGGACCTCCATGGCGGAGCGCCCGTCGCCCATACCGAGGCTCAGTCTGCGTGCAAGGCCTGCCAGGCGGACGAAGCGCGTGCCTGTGGTGATGTGTCCGCGCGACACGAGCGCGGCGACGGCGCGGATGGCCTGGTTGTGGATCGCGAGCTCGCTGCCGGCATGGAAGCGGATCGCGGGTTCGCCGGGCAGGACCGAACGCAGTGTGTCGTGGTCGGGCGTATCGACCTCGAGGACTGTCCTGTCGATGACGGTGTTCCCGCCCCGCTCGATGCGGATGGGCCGGGGTGAGGACATGGCCGTGCCGTGCGTCCCGTCCGAACGTGTGATCCGTCTGCCGGCGCCTTCGAGCATGGAGAGCAGAACGGCCCGTCCGAAGGCTGCGCGGCTACTGGCGGTGATCGCGATCTCGATCGATTCCGGATCGCTCAGCCCTTCTGCAAGTTCGAGGACAATGGCCCCGGACAGTGTGGGGATGCTCGAGACACCGGAGAGGATGCGCACGCCTGCGCGCCTGGCATCCGCATCGAGATCGCGGACCCTCCTGACGAAGTCCCGATCATCGGCGATGTCGAGATAGTCGATTCCCGCTGCTATCGCCGCATGAGGAAGGGAGAGACCAGCGCGCTGGAAGGGCCCGGTCGCATCGACGACCGCGTCGTATCCGGTGAGATCGACCGGTGTGATGTGCGATCTGTCGAGCGGGACATAGGTCAGGCGTGGCTCGGCGAGGACGGCCGCCGCACCGCGGGTGCGATTGCGTCCGGCGACGACGATATTGTGTCCGTCGTCGAGGAGCTGACGTGCGATGATCGAGCCGAATCCGCCCGTGCCTCCGACGACGAGGATCCTCATGCGATCATCCGGCGGGTCATCTCCCGGCTGGGCACCGGACAGTCCCCCTTGACGAGTCGGCGCCGGTTGCGTGCCGTCCAGTCGTAGACGACGTTGCGCACCGGATCGGGGATCAGCCCGAAGACGCGCAGCGGCTGTGCCCTGACATCGAGCAGCGGAACCAGCTCCAGCATCGCACGGGACCGGACGAAGGGCCGCCCCTCGATGATCACGAGGAAGGTCGAAGGGTCGTCTGGATCGATGCCGTGCTCGCGCATCAGGTCGGAACCCAGGGGCGATGTGCAGGGCGTGAGCCGGATGCGGTCGTGGACGTCATGGTCGACGATCCAGGCCATGGAGCGCGAGCAGAAGACGCACTCGCCATCGTAGACGATGATGACCTTGTCGCTGAGATCGGATCGATTAGACTCCGTCACGTGATTGACCTCTGGAAATGGCATGAGACATCTCAGTTCATCTTCGTCTGACGAAATAGAAGACGAGTCCACCGAGCACCAGCGCTAGAACACCGAGAGCTACAGCGAGAAGCCAGGCCCATGATGTTTCTTCCTCTCCATGAGCTGGGGAAGCGGAGACTTCCATTTTCGGGAAGCTTATCTCCACCTTGTCGCCGCTCCATGTAGCCTCGAATGCATGTCTGGGTTCTTCCTCCTCGTATCCGGAAAAGGCCTCGCGACGATCAGGCTGATCCGGAGCGGAACCGCTTGTCTGGATGTTCTCCGGATCGAGACCGGAGAGGCGGTAGATCGCGGGCAGCATTCCCAACCGATCGTCCGTGAGGGTGATTTCGGCATCTGGAGCAAGGACGATCGCGTTGTTGGGTGACGGGCGAAAGCCAGTCGGGAGAGTGAATTTGGAAGAAGCGAAGTAGCCTGAATATACCTGTATGTTCTTGTCCTGGCTCGCGATGCGATCGCGCATCTGCTCACGCATCTGTTCAGGTGCTCCGGAAGGAATCTGCATGAGAATGCGTTCATCAATGCTGAAGGCACTGCTCAACGATCCGCCTGCTGCGGCCCAGGATTGCGCATCTTGTCTAGTGAAGGGCTTGAGACTTCCTTGCATGACGAGTTGGTGAATCCCGGCTTCTCCAGGCAGTATATCGAGGGTCTTCACTGGAAATATGGATCGGACAGCCTCGGGGACGGGAGCCTCGACTTCGATTGGATCGATGATGCCTTCATCAAGATCGAATGCATCACCATCGGGGGTGGCATACATGCGAGCGGGTGACTTTCCGAACCGCACGTTCATTGCCTTGGTGAGGGTTGGAAGAGAATTGAGATCAGCCAATGCCGGAACTTTCAGGCACTCGATTTCATAGGCATGATAGCGACCGGTTATTCCTGCACCGTATTCGATCGGAACATCGTCGGAGAGACCTGCAACACCTGAATAGACATTGCGCTCGGAGGTATAAAGAAGAACGCCTTTTATTCTGCTCGATGAGACTTCACGAAGATCCCAGACGACGGACCCCTTGGATATGAGGTGGAGCACGATCGGAGTTCCGGAGCCGCCCCTCACAGTGACAAGCGAAGCAGGACCGTCTGGCCGGGGACCGAACTGCATCATGAGTGGAATGCGGTTGGGCTCTTCGACAGCGAGTGTCACGATCTCAGCCTCGTCCGCAGCTTGGGAAGGGAGACAGAATTCGGCGTCCTTCTGATCGACACCGGGCGGAGGGGACCCGGGACCGAACATGCCCTGAGCCATGAGCGCGGCAGGGAATGAAACCAGCGCTGCTACGAATAATGCGACCTTCTTCACCTGTTCCTCCTGTTTTTGAGGATAATTATAGGATGTTTGACAGGATACGCATACAGGGCGGTTATGTGACTTTCGTGGAATCTAACGTTCTACGAACGATAGCAAGCGCTCATCCATCTCCCGGAGCATGGCGCGTCCGTCCTCATCCTCGATATGGTCGTCCAATGTCGCCGGCAGATCGTTCGGGATCTTCCGTGAGCACGAGCACAGTGCCATGGTCACCGCACCGAGCGAATCGGTGTCCCCGCCGCGACTGATTGCGAACTGCAGCCGATCGGCCATGCCGGTGAAGCCGGTGTCGGTGAGGATGAAAAGGGCACCCGCCGCGATCGTCCAGGCGGGCATTCCTGGGACAGGCAGTGCGGCTGTCCCCCGTGTGAGGATGCGCCGCGTCTCCTCCTTGTCCGTCCAGTCGACCTCCCGTTCGAGATAGGCTTCCATCTCGCCCTCAGGCCCCTTGTCGTGAATAAGGTAGTGGGCTGCGAGTGAGACTGCCTGCGCGGCCGGGACCGTCGCGCCGGAATGGGTGGAGACGCACTGTGCGATGGTGGCAAGCCTGACGGCGTTCTCGTCGGGCAGGTAGCCGAGGGGCGCCACACCCATCACCGCGCCGTTGGTCGCCCGCCGCCTGAGGGCCAGCATGAACTCGAGGGGAGTGGAATCGCGGTGCGCCTTCAGGTGCGCCTGGAAGCCGCGCGACCAGCCGTCACGGGGATCGGCAGCGTGGATGCGCTGGTAGGCTGCGACATAGGCGGCGGGATCATACCATCCGCTCTCGGGGCCGAGCACGATCTCGGCGTTGGCGAGGGAACGCAGCGTGTCGTCGGTGTAACGACCGATCGGGTATTCGGGATACCGTGGATTGACGTGATAGCCGGAGAGGTCGTTCGCTGCCGTCTGGACCTTGTCCCCTCGTGCGAACTCCCAACCCAGTCCGTATGCATCGCCGATTGCGGTCTCGTAGATCATGATGTCGTCCTCGTTTCCTGGGTGCCGGGCAGCGGTCGTTCATGCCCCTTCACGGTCAGGACGGTACCGTCGATGCCGTTCTTGCGGACCTGCTTGGCGGAGGTGATCTCGAGAGTGCCGTCGATGAGGGGATGATCCATCGCGGCGGACAGCGGACGTCCACGTAGTCCCATGAGCACGCTGTCGGGGGCGGTGCCGCCCGTGAGGATGCTGACGCTTCCCTTCTTCCAGACAACCTGTCCGGTGGGCAGCACCAGGGTGAAGGTCCCGTGGATGTGCGATCGATTGACGTCGAGGGAGAAGTCCACGATGTCGTGCTCCCTTAGCAGCCTGGCGAAGTTCTCGATCTCCATGTCGAAGCCGTGCTCGCGCCGGAGCGCCCTCATGACGAGATCGTCCCTGATGTCCGGACGATAGCGCTCGATGAGTGCTAGAACGGGTGCATCGACGGTCACGAGAGCAGGGTCGAAGCAGCTCGCGTCCTTCCTTACCGGTCCGTGGACGTCGGTGAGTTCGCGCTGCCTCTTCAGGATTCTGGAGAACCGGTTGGTGACGGCTCGCTCGACCTCGCTCTTCTCGAGGTCGGTGCCGGCATTGAGGGTCTTCCTCCCGAAGCTGACGGTATGGGCGACGACGGTCGACAGCCCGTATGGCTGCCACTGGCGCAGGGTGATGGTGACGCCCCGCCAGTCATGGGAGGATCTCACGATTTCGACGCCGGCCCCGGTCGCCTCGATGTCCGTGACGAGCTGGTCCTTCGCCCAGGTGGCGATCTCGCTCCATCGTGTCTCGCGGGCGTCACGTCTGTCCATCGGCCTGTGTTCCTTCATTGCACTGATCGCGGTCATCGTCCGTCCTCGCCCATGACGACGGGCAACGGTTCGGAACGCTCGCCGCGCTTGCCGCGCTTGGCATAGCGGCTCTGGTATTCCCTGCGCTGTCGGGCGACCTCGTAGAGGACGATGCCCGAGGCGGTGCCGAGATTCAGGCTCTCGACCATTCCGAACATCGGGATGGCGACGCACTGGGAGGCGCGTTCGACCGCCCGCTCGCTGATGCCGCGCGATTCGCTGCCGAACCAGACAGCGAGCTTGGTCGCCTTCGTGTAGTCGCCCTCGTGCAGGTAGATGCTGTCCTTGCCCTTGACGTGCGGGGATGTGACGATCGAGGTGAAGTTCTTCGATTCGAGGTAGTCGAAGCAGGCGTCCGTGGAATCGAACCGCTTCACGAAGCTCCATTTAGAGGCCGAGACCGACAGCTTGCTCATGTTCTGCCGTTGACGGAATTCCTGCCAGTCGTCCGGGATGAGGCCCTGGGGATCGACGATGTAGACCTTCTCGACGCCGAGCGCGTTCACGTTGCGGATGATCGCGGCGATGTTCATGATGTTGGAGGGGTTCTCGATCACGGCGATGAGGTTGCGACAGCGGAACTGCCTGATGGCGTCCGCGCGCTGCCGCATCGAGCTCTTGCCCTTCTTCGCCTGCTGCCCGGCATCAGTTTCGTCTGTCATGGTCTGTTCCTTGATCGGATGGTTCATGGGTATGATCGCATGGCGATCACCTCGTCTAGATACAGTCGGTCCACGCAAAGCTGAGGCGTGACCCGAAGGTTGGAACCGCGCCATTCGATCATGGCGGCGTCCCTCGGGAGATGGAGATCGAAGACCCTGCTCCAGGTGCCCTGGACGTAGAGGCGGTGCTCCTCGCATCTGTCGCTGATGGGAAAGGCCTTCTCGTATGCGTTCCATTCCTCCTCGCCGTGCGTGATCGGCATGCCGTTGAGACAGTCGTGCCAGTCGTGGAAGCAGCTCACGAGGATGCGGCGCCGTGGGACCATGGCGGTGACGCGGGTCCGCGTCTCCCTGAGAGATGGATCGCGGCGCCTGCGGACGATGGGCCTGCGCGCCCAGGCCCATACGGGAAGATCTCCGCTGAAGTCGGGGATGCGTTCTGCCATCCGGCCCCTCATCCATTCGTAGGCGGGGAGGAACCAGTCGGTCTCGATCGAGTCCCGGTCTCCCGAGAGGAAACCGCGATCGCGTGCAGCGGCGATGCCCTCCGCCGATTGGAGGGTGTGGATGCGGACGGGAGCGTCGTCCGGGAGATCGATCAGTCGCCGCAGACGCGAGAGCGGCAGCGTGCGCGGTTCGGGCACGGGAATCAGGCCGGGGACCGTGCCGGCATGGCAGTGACGTTCGTCATTTCGGAATCCTTTTCCCTTCCCTCAGATGATCATGGTGCATGGTTCCCTCATAGGGGGATTGCCCTGCGTAGACGATGAAGTCGTATCCCGCTTCGGGTGCGTCCTCGTGGATCTCTACGGGTCCCGAACCGATATACCGGCTCTCGGCCAGGCTCGCGCTGGACATGGCGGTGCCCGCGAGGGCCAGTGAGCGCACGCTGATCTTTTGACGCATGCGCTTCTCCTGGGTCGGGTCGTGAATGCTGCGGTCAGGCGGCTTCGGTCATGTGCTCGGGATGCGTGTGGCGGGATAATCTGGAGAGGACCAGGCCTTCGTCGGTATCCTGCCTCTTGCGGTAGAGGCGTTCACTGCCGCGCTGCTCGAAGCCGATGAGACGCGCCGTCACCATCGCGTCCAGGAGGAAGGCCATGTTTCCCTCCTCCTCGCTCCACCAGATGGCGGGCGGTCGTTCTCCGAACCTCCACGAGCCCGTGGAGTCCATCGCGACCAGGATCTCCGCCACCTCCTCTACGGGACGATCGATGGCATCGGCGACGGATTGGGCGTGCTGCCCCACGAACAGGGAGATCATCTGGACCATCAGGGACCTGTCCATGCGGTCCTTCCAGTCGAAGGCGGAGCCGGTGAGATCGGCGAGTTCCCTCTCCACGACGGCCGTATCGACCTGAGCGCCGACGAGCCGGGCACCGAGGTAGTCTCCGCCGCGCTTCATGAGACCGAGGCGGTTGAGCTTGCCCATGACCGCATTGCGGGAGGGGAATCCCAGGGTGAAGGCGATCGTCCCGGAGGAATGGCCCCAGAGCCACATGGTCTCGAGCGTGTCTATCGTCTGCGGTGTCCAGCTCATGGCCCCGTTCCTGTGTCGGAAAACGATTGCTGTCCAGAGGAATCGCGCGCTCGGAGACGCGGACTCAGGCGGGAGCGGACATCTGTTCGAGCGTCCTGCCCATGACGAGGCGATGGACCGGACGACGTCCCAGGATGTAGCTGTCCCCGAACAGGGTGTGACCCATGAAATCGTCCCTCCTGATGTCCCTGCGTCCGACGGTTCTGACGCGGCCCTCGTGGAAGACGGTGTCCTCCGGTCGGATCTGCGATATGTGGGCTCGCCGGACATCGATCGGTCGACCCAGCTGACGCGAGGATTCCCGTTGGATGTGCTCGTCGCTGTGCGGCTGCATGAATGCGGATGGCATGTGCTTCTCCTTGTCGTCGATGTTCATAGATCGGCACTGCTGTGCGAATAGCGGCGCTGCGACTCGTCCTCGACACCCGGCGCACCGTCGAAGAAGACGATATGGCCGGCCCTCCGAGCCTCTTCGGCCATGCTGGGACCGTCCTCGTAGAAGAGCCGTTCGCTAGTGGGATACGCCTTCTCCAGCATGACGGGCTGGCCGCGGTCGTTGCGGGTGAAGCCTACGGATATCATGATGCTTTTCCTTTCCTCTGCGTGCTCGCTATGATCCTTGCCTGTCGGGAAGCATGGCTGCGGCCCTATCTCGCCAGCACCTGGATGATCCGTCTCATCCCCGCCGGGCGTATGCGTCCGCTGGCCACGATCATGATCCGCTTCATGGGAAGGTTGCCCAGTTCGGAATCCACGCCCTCGTCGTCCAGCACGCCCGCGATGGCCTCCGCCTTCTCCCGTTCGAGATCGGCGTCGATCTCGAAGGCATAGCGTCGACCGTCGGCAGTGAAGGACAGTCTCCTCACCGGATTGGTCATCAGGCGGCCCTCCTTCCGCTGGAAGTGTTGAAATCCTCCCATAGAGGATCCACCGGGACGAAGTCCTCGACTTTCGTCATGATCACACCTGGGAGACCTTCGGCCCTGACCCTGTGCCGCAGCTGCCGCAGTCTCTCGGGGGTGATCCGCAGGGTGCGCGCGAACGCGGCCGTCGGCGAGCCGGGATGGATCTCGAGATAGCGCACGCACATCATCCTGTGAAGGGTGACGCGCGCTGCTTCGTCGCTACCGATGGCGAGGATCGCGTCACGGTGCTTTGGGTGGTATTCCAGCAGCGTCGCGACGGGGTCCTCGTCCTCCTTCACCATCTTCACGATCAGCTTGGCGTCGTTGTAGTTCTGGAGGAACATCCGCGTCCGGTTCTTCCTCTCCTCGAGGATCTTGGCCTTCGTCGGAGAGATGCCGGGCGCCTCCGGATCGGTATAGGCGTTGACGAACTGCGTGCGCGGCTGATGGGAGCGGAAGGGGTCCACGTCGTATGTCCAGGGCGCCCTCTTGTCCGGATCCTCCGGGGCGTAGCGCACTCGCGGTTCCTGCACCTGCCGTATGCAGTCCGTCAGCAGCCCTCCTGCATAGTAGGCACGTGAGTCGATGATGACGTTGTCCCAGCTGGTGTTCTCGGTCAGCATCATGGTCGCCTTCATCGTCGTGTCGGGATAGCGGTCGATCGGCTTGGCCGCATGCCAGATGTGATGCATGGCATTGCTGGGGACCTTGGCGAGACTGCATATGCGAGCCTTGTTGAGGTGCCTCTTCGCCGCGTGATGGCGGACATAGGCAGCGAGGAGCACGGCATCGTGATCACCGCCCTCCTCGATCTGCGCGTCCTTGCCCCATGTCTCCATCCACTGGACGGTCTGGGAATGCATCAGCATGGGAAGTTGCAGGCTATGGACGGGGATGCCCAGTGTCCGCGCGATGAGCTCGTATTCGGAGTCCCTGACGACGACGAGACCGTTCTCGATCTTGTGGAGCCGGAGATAGGCCATCGATCCGATCCGCATGGCGAGGGCGTGCGTCGTCGCGTAGCCGGCTGCAAGACGACGCTCCTTGATCCGGTTGGGCTCGAGTATGCTCCATCCGCGCGGCAGCGATTCGTCGCGCGTGTTGTCGTTGAAGGCGTTGTCGTTGGAAGGACCCTGTGGCCCCTTGCCGTAGAGTCTTTCATGTGAGCTGGCCGAGCTGACCGGCACCAGCCTGCGAGGACTGTAATCCGTGCGTGGCGCGCGTCCTTCGTGTTTCCTGTAGTCTGCACCCATCGTGGTCTCCCTGTGCGAGGGAGGCCACGGTCATGGTCTTGAAGGACCCGTCAGGGACCTCCCTTTTCCTTCCGCCCGAGCGGAACACCCTTCCTCTTTGAAGTCGGGCTCAGGGAGATCCTCCGACCCGGAATCAGGAGGCGCAGAGAAGTCTGTAGTTCTGGTTGCTGACGTCGATCGTCAGATTCCTGGTGCACAGGTAGCTATTGCTGATGTATTCGTAGTTGGTCTGGGCACCGAGAGCGCGCATGTCCTCGATGTCGAAGGTGACGGTCTTTGCCGCGGAGTCGAAGACTGCGGGGAGCCAGACCACGTCACCTATCCGGACGACATCGGGGAGATAATTGCACTTGGCCGCGTCGACCACGGAATCGTTGGTCTTGTCGTAGCATCCGATGCTACGAACCCTCAGGCCGACCTGGGTGGCCTCAGGGTCCATGTTGATGTTGCGATCGGTGCCGTAGTCCCGGGGATCAAGAAGCACAACGGGCCTCGTCTCGTACTTGCTCGGGTCGTCGGGAGTGCCGCATCGGAAGTCCCACCCGGACTGGACGCCGTTGCTCACGACATTGACCGAGAATTTCTTCCCGTTGCATGCGTCATCGATATAGTTGTTGCCGATGATCGGCCTCTGGTTCCTGGCCACTTCCTGAAGCGTGGCGCGATCGACATAGACCTCCCGAAGATCGGTCACGTAGGTGGCCGGAACGGTGAGGATGTCCATGAACTTCGGACCTTCGGAAAGCCAGTCGCACTTGTTGTTCACCGAGCTTCCGGACGAGTTGGTGCAGCTGATCGACTGCACGACCAGCTTCAGAGAACCCGAGGAAGCCTGATTGGGAGTGCGGTCCGATCCGTATGTACTGGGGTCGTAGAATCTGTTGACGCCCCGCGTGTAGTTCGCCGGATCGTCCGGCTCGCCGCAATGGAAGGACCAGGGAGCGATGGAGCCGTTGTCGTTCACGGTCACATTGAAATACTGACCACCGCAGGTATCGTTGAGGTAGCGATTGTCCATGATCGGATTGACGGAACCGGCGGCCGCTTCCACGTCCGATTTGTCGACGTAGATCTCCCTCAGCTCCCGGACATAGGTAGCGGGGACGGTGGCGATATCGTAGATGCTCGGACCGCCGGTGATGTAATCGCACTTGTAGTTTACGGAGTTTCCGGAGGCATCATTACAGCGGGTCGTCTGCACGACCAGATTGAGGCCTCCGGAAGATGGATCGTTGGTCTCACGATTGACACCGTATCGCGATGGATCGTTGAATTTCGAGACGGTTCGGCTGTAGTTCCCAGGGTCGTCCGGAGTCCCGCACCGGAAGTCCCAGTTGGACTGCACCCCCTCGTGAACGACGTTGATGGTGACGTTGCGACCTGCGCAGGCATCGGAGATCGTCCGGTTGCTCATGTTGATGAGGCTGCTTCCGGCGGCGCTCTCGAGATCGGACCGGTCCACGTAGAGTTCGCGAAGTTCCGGCACGTAGGTGGCGGGAACGGTCACCATGTCGAAGATGTTCGGGCCTTCCGTGATGTAGTCGCACTTGCCGCTGACATCGTTGCCCTGCGAATCGAGACAGCGTGTCGCGCTCACGACGACCCGGAGACTCTCCGTCTCGCTCCTGTTCGGCTCCCGGTTGACGCCGTATTGCACGGGATCCTGGAAGATTCGCGTTACGCGAGTGTAGTTGCCGGGCTCGTCCGGCTCACCGCAGAGAACCTTCCAGTGATTGGCATCGATCACCATGGTGGGGGTGCTGCCGGTGCAGAAGGTGGAGTGGGATCTGGCGAGTATCGCGGACGGCGAGGGACTCATGGCATCGAGGTGGGCCTTGTCGATGTAGACCTCCCGCAACTGCGGGACGTACTTGGCCTGAATGGAGTAGATTTCACCAGGAGACTTGGTGATCCCTGTGCAGTTTGAGTCGGACACGACACTTCCGGTCTGCGTGCTGTAGCATCCGACCGAACTGACATAGAGATTCAGCACATCCGAGGATGAGGTGTTCTGCGGTCTCGACCGCGAAAAAGGGTCTACGAGTGCATTGATGTATCGTGCATAGGTGTTCACGACCGCTGCGGGATCGCAACTACCCGAGAATGCTGAACCGCTTACGAGGGCACTCCCCGAGCACAGCGCATCGATGCCTTGCGGGGAGAAGGCCGGCAGGATTTCCTCGTACTGCTCGCGAGGGACGTAGTAGGCCTTGAGATCGGGATCCATCTTGGCGGTGAAGTTGATGATGTCGCCGATCTGGGGACCCTGACCGATGGCGCAGGTGTCCTGATCGACGATGATGCTGCCGTCGGTGATCCGGCAGCCGACCTCCTCGACCTCCAGCTTCAGCGTCCCGTTGAGGGCGTATGTCGTCTCTCCGGAATCCTTGACCTTGAGAGGGACCCGGACGAAGTCGGGGCTCGGTGGAATCGTCACCTGTCCGGTGGGCTGGGAGATCGCCCTGCGCATGACGAGGACGTCGCCGTCCTGAGCCTGGGCCATGACGGGCACTGCGGACGATGCGCACAGCAGCGCGGCGATCATGAGGCGTTTCATTATCGGGTTCCCTGTCGGATGGTAATTTTCAGGATGGCTGATAGCCGAATTAGGCGTCACGAACAAGGTGCGCTCCCCGTAAAATCCGGGAATGCCCTTTTCCCTCCTGCCAGAGGACGCTTTCTGACTCCCTTGTCGGGATCACCGCCTAACGGGCCGGCGGCTCCTCATGACGAAGAACAGTGCGCCTCCGAGACCCGCAGCGAGGACACCGAACAGTCCGGCGAGAAGCCAGGGCCAGGTATCGCCTTCCTGATCGGCCTGTTCGACCGACACGATGTCCTCCTTGGGAAAGGTCAGCATGATGCCGTCGGAGTTCCATGCGGCTTCGAATGCGATACCCTGGTCGTTGGGCCTCTGGGACTGGCGCAGATGGTCGTCGATGGGATTGCCGCTGGTGACGAGTTCTTCGGCGTCGATGCCGCTCACTCTCAGAAGGAATGAATGCGGTCCGCGCCTGGCGTCCCCGAGGTCGACCTGGACACCGGCCGGTGCGACGATCGTGTTCTGTGGGCTGGGTCGGTATCCGGAGGGAATCGTGAAGGACGAGGTCGCGACGAATCCAGCTCGCGGGCCGAGATTACGGTCCTGGTTCTCGAACACGGTGCGCATGCGTTCGCGGATCTCGGGATTGGTGTTCCCGCCGACCTGCATGTCGATCCGCTCCTCGATGGAGAGGAGGTTGCTGAAGGTGGCCCCGGCCTGTGACCATTTCTGGGCGTCGGCCGGCCCGAACGGCTTCAGGACACCTCGCTCCACCAGTTGCTTTATTCCGGCCTCGCCAGGAAGCGTGTCGAGTGACGCGACCGGAACCGCGGCGCTGATCTGCTGGGCACTCGGAGCCTCGGGAGAGACCTCATCGACTATGCCGTCGTCCAGATCGAAGCCGAGGGCGCTCCCGTCGGCGTACATACGGTCCGGAATCCGTCCGAATCGTGCGGTCACGGACTTCGTCAGAACGGGAAGCCCTTCGAGGCTGTGGCTCACGGGAATGGCCAGGCAGTCGATATCATAGCCGCGCGAACGGGCGTTCGTGTAGTTGGCGTATTCGATGGCGACGCCCTGCGGAAGTCCGGCGACACCGGATTGCGATGATCCGGCGCTGGACACGATGACGCCCTTGATCCTGTCCGCCGGGATGCCGCGAAGGTCCCATATCACGGATGCCGTGGATCCCAGCAGGAGGACCACATCGCGACCGGAACCTCCGGTGACGGTGACCAGGTTGGCCGCATCGCTCTGCTGACTTCCCATCCGGATCATGAGCGGGAACCCGTCGGGCTGATTGACCGCGAGGGCCACGATGTCCGCGTCCTGCGCGATCGCCCGCGGCAGGCAGGTCCCGCCCTGCGGATTTGGCATGGTCGGCGCCATCATGTCGGAGGAGAATGCGTCCTGCGCAGAGGCAGGAACGGGATTAAGTGCGATGCTTGCGAGAAGAAGGGGAAGAAGGCGCTTCATTGTGTGGATCCCTGTTGTTCGTCTGTCCGTTCTAGGATGGAATGCCCGTATTTCACAGGAAAGGAGGCAGATCACCTCGAGGATGTGCGGTATGGACGGACCTGGACGAGATGGATCTCGTCTCCGACGACCAGCCATTCGATGTCGATCGGCTCACGGTATCTCTCCTCGATACGTCTGGCGATCCGCCCCAGACGCAGGTGCATTCCGTCATCCAGGACTCGCTCTCCCGCGCGCGTGCCGCGCTCGCGGACACCTCCGTCCCTGTCGAACTCGAGGAGGACATCGTCCTCGGACAGGGAAAGGAGATCAATGCTTTCCGAGTCCTCGTCGAATCTATAGATCGCCTGCTCTGGCATCCTCCTGCCCTGGACGACCCGGATACCGAGGCCCTTCTTCGCGGAGATGAGGATACCGTTCGTCCCGTCGCTCGAGTATGCGTTGCGAGTGAGCATGACTCCCGCAGCATCGGCGTCGATCCCGCGCTGGACGATGACGGCGGCCTTCACGGCTCGATGATCGATGCCGGCGGCCTCTCGTGAGAGGAAGGCGGCATCGTTCCATATCGACCCCCAGACCTGCCTGACGGCTTTCGCGAGATCCTCGTCCGTGACGACATTGGGGACGGTGTCGTATAGTCCTGCGCCACTGAAGCCGGGAAGATCCTCGGCATTGGTCGAACTGCGCGCGAACATCCCCGCATCCCCCAGCACTGTCTGGCGGCGGGTCGATATGCGTCGCAGCACCTCGGGGGATATGGGTCGATCGAGGAAGGCCCTCCGAAGCCTGGCCAGTTCGACCTTGAGGGCGCGCCGGTCGTTCCTGATCGCTGCGTCGGCGAGCAGCTCGTCTATTTCGGCATCGAGACCGCTTTCCCGGAGGTGTCTCTCGTAATACGAGAAGGGGATGGTGAAGCCGTCCGGGACCCTGTAGGCGCCGCCCGCCTCTGGAAGGAGGGAGAAGAGGAAGCCGAGGTTCGCGGACTTGGCGCCGTATGCGAGGGAGTCCGAGCGGTCCTGATCGGAAAGCGCGGCCATCCGGTCATTCGTGAGATCGGCCTGGGGCACGAGAGGTGCCCGTTTCTTGCGGTCGCCGTCATCGTGCGCGATCTCGCGGTCGGTCGCGGCCCTGATGGAATAGGACGCGCCCTTCGCCTCGAAGACCACCTTGCGCCCGATCAGGTCCGCGAAACGTCTCCCGGCCGAAGGGTCCTGCACGTTGGGTATGCCCCAGGTCCGAGACAGGACATTGATGTGCGTCGTCGGTGAGACCGTGTTCGTGCTGATGATGCCGCCGACGGGATCGAGATCTATCGGAGTCCGGACCAGGATCACGATATCGGTCGGAAGGACCTCATCCGGATCATCCGCCTCGAACAGACGCAGCGTCCCGATCGACCGGCCCTCGTTGAAGACGAACCTCCCGTCGGCGACACCTGGTCCGTCGTCGATGGGAAGGGAGATGGCCTCGGCGACGGACCGTTGATGAGGAGATCCGGGCCGGAAGAGCAGGCGCCTATGGTAGGCGCGGCCCAGCCTGTCCATCGTGAGGGCGAGTCTGTCCGCAGTGATGGTGTCTCCGTCCCACAGTTCGACGACATCGCGCCCCGGTCCGTATCTGACGACGGAACCGAGGACGAACCGCCGCTCGTCACTCGTGTAGTTCAGATGGTTGAATTCCTCGACAGGAAGATGCGTCAGGCCTCGCTCGGTGAGATATTCGTAGTGGAATTCGGTCTCGTTGGCGTCCATCCAGATGACCGGTGTCTCGTGGCTCTGGAGATCGATGATGAAAGGCACCCGCTTGATCTCCTGCTCGCCGGACAGGGGAAGCGTGATGGCGAGTCTTGCGAAGTCGTCTTCCGTTGATATTCGATGGATGTCGACGGGATGGGCTCCGTCGCCTGCTTGCCACAGAGCGAACGCGCTGATGCTCGCAAGACCGACGAGGCCGATCCCTGTCAGGGACTTCCTCATCAGAAGTCATCCCCGGTCCAGACGGTGCGGACCGTCTGGACGAGCATGAGCGCGAGGATGAGATAGGTGAGGACCATGGCGGGGATGCCTCTGCCCAGCCTGGGAAATCGGAACAGGAGGAGCACCTTGGACAGGGAAGGCCAGAAGATGACGCAGAGTGCCGTCACGTATTCCTCGTCCGGATAATGAGCGGTCTCGAGCTGGACGAACGCGATCATGGTCATGGCGAGGAGGGTGGTCGCCGATATCGCCGCGGCCATCGTCACGGGTGATGCGTGCTGGGCCTTGGATTCCTCGATCAGCCAGAAGAGCGTGGAGGTCGCGAGTGCGAGATAGAGGAAGGGACCGATGCCCATGTCCCAGATCGTGTCGAACCCCGATTTCTTCGCGTATGCCCGAGCTATGATGGCCAATGCCGGTGTGGACCACAGAGCGATGACCGTTGCCGAGAGCATGGTGACGAAAAGGGTCGGTGCGTATGGTCTCTGCGTTCGGATCGGATCGGAAGCCTGCCTCATGGAACCGTTGTAGGATGAATGCGCTTGTCTGGCGAGGATTTCCGCACTATGAGGCGCGTCCTGCATGTTCCCGGGTAGCTCAGTGGTAGAGCGTCTGACTGTTAATCAGGGGGTCGGAGGTTCAAGTCCTTCCCCGGGAGCCATTCTCCGTGATCATCGATGACTGCCGGGCGGCTTCTCGTGCTCGCTCCATCTCGTCCTGCGCTATTCCCGCTGCCATGGCGCCGACCGCGTGACCCCGGTCGTCGTATTCGATGTAGCGCGCACTGAGCGCACGGGCCATGTCACGACCCTGTTCCACGGGAACGACGAGGTCGTCGGCCGAATGCACGACGATCGTCGGCGCCTCGTGGCGTGTCACGGCCATGTCCAGATTGTCCCAGTCGTCCCGAAGCAGGAACGCCGGATAGTATGCCGCGAAGTGTGACATCATCCGTTCCATCGTGGCGACCGGTGCGCTGAGGACGAGAAGCCCGTGGGGGAGCTGTGCCAGCTGCATTGCCGGCCCGCCTCCGAGGGAATTGCCGTGGATGACGATGTCCTGCGGATCGGTGCCGCGATCCACGAGGTCCTCGTGGACCCTGCGCATGAGCGTGCCTATGGACTTCTCGGAAGGCGTGCCGGCGAGACCGGCGAACCCCGGATACTCCGGAATGACGACCGTCCATCCGGAATAGGTGTAGGGGGCGGTGTTGTATCGGAAGATGCCGTGGTGCTCTCCGCGTCCATGGAGGTAGACGACCGTCGGCTTGTCGGGATCCCCGGCATGGACGTAGGATGCCAACTGCGTGGACTTGTCATGCGAGACGTAGCGACGGACCTCCCACCCTGCGCTCTGCGTCCAGTCCATGCCGGGGACTTCGTTCCAGTATATGAGCCTTGTCTGATACCAGGAAACGGGGAGAGCCAAAGCCAGATAGATGAGCAGGAGACCGGCCAGGGAGAGGCCAGTGACACGCGGGAGCGATCTCCTGAAGGACGCCATGCGGAGCCGACGTCGTTCGCGTTCGCTCTGACGCCATTCCCTCTCGTAGGACTTGATCTCCGCGACGATGCTGTGGGTTTCCAAGGAAGGGTCCTTTCCGCGACCCTTCTAGGATGGCAAGCCGCAAGACGGAAGTCGTGCTCAGCGACCGAAACGACCCTGGGCCTCGTAGGCCTGCGCCTGGGCACGCTGGAATCCGATGTCGCGGTCCTGGATCCCCAACGCCTGCATGACGGCCTTCTTCTCTTCCGGATTCTTGAGATTGGCAACGGGCACTCCGATGTCCTGAGCCATGCGGATGGCCTGTCCGGTTCCTCCGGTGGCCTTGCCGTCGACGGTCCATGCGACCACCAGGTCGGCAGGGCGATCGAGCTCCAGACCGACGACTTGTGGGATATTGCGCGTATGGAGGCTCTTGGCCCCGGGCGAGCACTTGTGCCAGGCGGGATGGTAGTGGGAGGCCTTCTCTTCGGCTTCTTGCCGCTTGTCCCACGGAAGCATGACCGGTGCTCCGGGTCCGCTCATGGGACGGGGCCTGCCGAGGAAGGCGTCGACATCGCGCTGCGTCATGCCCTTGGGAAGGAAGCCCTTCCACGGGACGATGACGTCGATGTTCCTGGGGTCGATGAAACCCCGCTCGAAGGCCAGATCCGCGCCGCCCGCGCCGCCCGATCGCCCACGCATGCCGCGCTTCTCTGCGGCACTCGCGATCCGGGTGAGGAGGTCCATCTCCGATTGAGGCGTCTCGCGCGAACCGATTCCGGTCACGATGGCCTGGGGACGCGAGAGAGCCTCGCGGATCGCTGCGATATGGGCATTGCCCTCGCTGCGGTTGGTCTGGGGAGCGTCGCCGCCGAGTGCCTTGAGCATGGATGTTCCTTCGGAAGTTCAGGATGGTTTCCGGAATTGTCCCATGTCCGGGGGCCATCTGTCCATCACGAAGTTCCGGAGCGCATAGGGGGTCGGCGATGCCGGATCCTCATGGATATCGCAGTGATGATCGAAAGCAGCAGCGATCCGGTCAGGAGTCCGACAAGGGCATGGGAGGAGACGGTATTCAGAGCTGCGGAGACGGATCCTGTCGTCGCTCCGGGTGTCCGCCACATGCCGAACAGTGTCGATACCCAGAGCAGGCCGTAGCCGATGGTGCTGAGAGTGAACGGCAGGAACAGGATGATCAGGATCGTCTGGGCGCACCTGTCCTCCTTGGTGGGCGCAGGGCCGATGACGGCGTATGTCCCGATGGCGCAGGCCACCAGCACCAGGAATACATCGAGGCCGCTCATGCCTGCGGGGAGGAATGCCATGCTCATGGGAGGCTTATAGGATGGCCGACTGTGGATGCAAAAAAAGGGCGGCGCCCGGAGACGCCTTTTCCTTCCCCTTCTCTGATCTACGCCTCTCGATCTCCGTCGGGTCGCCGACCGCGGGCGGAGAGTGTCTCCATGACCCTGTCGAGAGCTGCGGACCTCACGTCCTTCAGTCCCATGATCTCGGAGGTGCCCGTGATCCAGAGGTGGCAATGACCGTGGACGGTGTGGACGAGGGAGGCGGTGAGTTCCTCGATACCGTCCGCGCCTGCAGGCAGGACCGACGCGATCTCCCGGGCGACGATGGCCGTGAGCTGGGATCTCTCCTTCATCTGGTCCTCAGGGACGTCGTGATCGGTGGGCTTGTGCTCGTAGATCGATATCCACAACCGGGGATTGTCCCGGGCGAAGTCGAAGTAGGCATGGACCAGCGCGGCTATGCGATCATCGGGCTTCTCTGCCAGGGCCTTCTCGAGATGCCTGGCCCACAATCCGAAGGTGCGCGTGTTGACCGCGGTGACTATGGCCTCGGCGCTCCCCATGAGATTGAGAACGGTCGTCGCCGAGTAACCGATACCGCGTGCGACCTCGCGGGCGGTAACCGCGGATATACCGCTTTCGGCGACGATCTCGCTGCCCTTGTCGACGATGAGCGCGAGCATCTGCTCGGCCGTGTGATCTGATCTTCTTCCTCGTGCCATGGAATGTCCTCTGCCATGAAAATGGACGCTTGTCCAAAAAATAAGTGGACAGTCGTCCAATAAACGATATCCTGCGCTTCGAATCGGGAATAGCGTCATTCCCGCAGTGAGGTGTGAAATGGGTTTCGTCGTCGCATGTCTGATCGTGGCTCTCGCTGCCCTCTGGAACAGGGTCTCCTCGATGAAGAAGGAGATGGACCTCCTTCGCGCCGATCTCGATCGCGTATCGACCGGCAGGACGGGGAGCACGAAGACGGCCGTCATTCCTCCGGTAACTGTCCGCACTTCGCAGCCCATTGCGTCGCCCGTTGCGCCGGAGACGACCGTTACGGGCAAGGACGTCTCCGGCACCGGGGGCGATAGGCCTTCGCCCTGGGCACCCGCAGCGCCTCTGGTGATGTCCGATGAGAACGTGACCTCGCTGCCGGTGCCCTCCGGACCACAGAGGAAGGACGATCGAAGGGATGAGGCTGCGATTGGCTCGGGTGGGTTCGAGCATCTGTTCGGACGCACGCTTCCGATCTGGGCGGGTGGTCTGACGCTGGCGATCACCGGCATCCTCGGCGTCAAGTGGTCCATCGACGCCGGGATACTCACCGAAGGCGTGAGGGTGTTCCTCGGCGTTCTCTTCGGCCTCGGACTGATCGGCGGAGCGTTCGCCATGCGCGACAGAGACGATGTCCGCATTGCGCAGTCCCTGTCGGGAGCCGGCATCGCATCGCTCTACGGAGCGGTCCTTTCCGCTCATCTTCTATACGGTCTGATAGGAAGCGGCGCCGCTCTTTCCGGAATGATTGTCGTCACGCTCGCAGGCGGCGCCCTCTCCATGCTGTTCGGGGCTCCGAGTGCGCTGCTGGCCCTGGTTGGCGGGCTTGCTGCGCCCGCGCTCATCGGAGGCGAGGGCAATGTCCCGGCGCTGTCCCTCTATGTCATGGCGATCACGGGAGGGGCCTCGTTTCTGGCACGCCTTCAGGATCGTCTGTGGCTTGCAGGATCAGCGATGGCAGGCGGCCTGCTCTGGGCTGCCGTTGCCGAAATCGGGATGCAAAGCGGATCGATCTTCGTGGTCATGCTGGTCCTGTTCTCCGCTTTCCTCGTTCCGCTCGTATCTTCGAGGGATTCGGCGAAGGCACCCTTCGGCATTGTCGGCGCGGCGTTCGGCACTCTCCAGTGCGCCGGACTGGTCCTCTTGGGAGGCTTCGGTATCGTCCAGTGGACAGGCCTCCTTCTCGCGACGGCGGGATGTCTTTGGCTTGCCCGGAATGAGGCGTTCAGGATGCTTCCGGCCATGGCGGGCGGCGTGGCATTCCTCGTTCTCCTCGCATGGAACGACGCGGACAGCGCCGCTCTCGTCCTTCTGACGCTGCTCTTCGCAGGCCTCCATGCGATCCACGCGGCATGGCGGGTGTCCCGGTCGGAAAGCGGCATCCGTCTCGAATCCGCGCGCTTGATGGCATCGGCTCCGCTCGCCGCACTAGCGATCGTGGCTCACAGGCTCCCGGAGGCCGGCACGGTGTCGGGTGCGATCTGCGCGATCGCGGCCGCCCTCATGGCGATCAGTATCGAGTGGATCTCGAAGAGGAATCCGGATGAGGGCATGCATGTCGCCCGCCCTGTAGCGGTGGTCTTCGGTCTTCTCGCCGCATGGTGGATGGTCGGTGAAACGGCATTCCCCGTCGCGGCGGCAGGACTCGCTCTCGGTGCCTTCTGGCGCCGTGGATGGGAAGCGGCTGGCGGACTGGCGACGGGTGTCCTGACGATCTCGGTGCTGGTCGTCGACGCGGCGTGGTTCTCTTCGGCTGCAGGGTCACTTGCAGGAAGGCCGTTCCTCGTGACGGGTCTGCCGCCGCTTTCCGATCTCCTGCGCACACTGGTACCGCTGGCGGTCGTGACCGGAGTCGCGTTCATGAAGATGCGCGACGTGAACGTCATCGTGTCGCGCTGCCTGGTCCTGCTGGGCGCCTCTGCGGGGCTGGTGCTTGCGCACTCCCTGTGGAAGCAGGTCTTCGCCATCGACGGAACCGAGGCGTTCATCTCCTTGGGGATGGTCGAGAGGACGCTGTGGCAGTTCATCCTCGCCGCCGGTGCCGTGGCGGCCTTCCAGTTCGACCGGCGTCTGTCCGTCGCGCTGGGTGGCATGTCGTTGCTGCATTTCGGCTGGTTCACTCTGCTGATTCATGATCCGGCGTGGAACATGCAGCAGGTGGGGAGCATGCCCCTGTTTAATCTGATGAGTCTCTCCTGTCTGACCGCCCTTGCGCTCCTTCACCTCGCAGGCAGGATCGACCTCCTTCGACCCATGGAAGTCGCTCGCAACGTGGCGCAGATGCTGCTCATCACGATGACGGGTCTGCTCGTGTTGCGTCAGGCGTTCGCCGGATCGCTCATGGCGTCCGCGACGGTCTCGCAAGCGGAGGACATCGTGCGATCATTGCTGATCGTGTTGATCTCGATCGCGTTCCTCCTCCATGGACTGCGGAAGCAGGCCCTGCCCTGGAGGATCGGCAGCCTGCTCCTGATGCTGGCCGCGGTGATCAAGGTGTTCATCTTCGATGTGTCGGGTCTCGACGGACTGGCACGCATCGCCTCGTTCGCGGCTCTGGGCTTCTCGCTCATCGGGGTTGGCTGGCTCTACGCCAGACTGCTTCCCGAGCGCAGTTGATCCTTCTTCGAGATTTCCATCCTATAAGCACCCTGCAACGAACAGGAACACCACATGTCCGCTCCTTCCGCCTCCCTCCTCCTGCGCCGACGCTTCGGGCCGCTCTTCACGGTCCAGTTCCTCGGCGCGTTCAACGACAACCTGCTGAAGTTCGCACTTCTGTTCCTGGCGAACTACGCGCTGGTCGGAATGACGCCGATGTCGGCCGAGATGCTGGCGATCGTGGCGACGGGAGTGTTCATCCTGCCGTATTTCCTGCTTTCTGCGATGGCCGGACAACTGGCGGATTCGATGGACAAGACCCGGATCGCCCGCATCCTGAAGGGAGCGGAAGTACTCATCATGGGCGTGGCCCTTGCGGGCTTCGCGCTGGGTTCGGTCTGGACCCTGCTCGGATGCCTGTTCGCGATGGGAGTACATTCGACGTTCTTCGGGCCGGTGAAGTATGCGATCCTGCCGCAGCATCTGCGCAAGGACGAGATCATGGGCGGGACGGGCCTGGTCGAGGCCGGCACGTTCGTCGCGATCCTCATGGGACAGCTGGCAGGCGGCCTCCTGTCCGCCATCGACGCGGCGGTCGTGGCGTGTCTGGCCGCGGCGATAGGCTTCATCGCCTCGATGCTGATGCCTGCCGCACCGTCGCTCTCGAAATCGACCAGGGTCGACTGGAATCCGTGGAGATCGACCATGCAGGTCCTGGGGCGGGCCCGCGAGGTCCGTGGAGCATGGCTTGCGATCCTCGGCATCAGCTGGTTCTTCGCGGCCGGCGCGGTCCTGTTGGCGCAGTTCGCACCTCTCGTGAGCGGGACCTTCTCGGCGCAGGCGTCCGTCGTCACCATGCTCCTGCTGGTATTCTCCCTGTCCGTCGCAGCCGGTTCCGTGATCGTCGGTAGGATCCTCAAGGGCGAGGTGTCCGCCAGGACCGTGCCTGCCTCCGCGATCGTCCTGGCGTTCTCCCTCATCTCCCTGTGGGCAGCGGGAGAGGCCTTTTCCCCCATGACGCGCAATGCGGATGTCTCGCAGTTCGTCGGGAATCCGGGATCGCTCTGGATCATAGTCTCGCTCGCTGCTGCAGGCGTCTCCGGCGGCATGTTCATCGTGCCGCTCTACGCCATCCTGCAGACGGCCACGCCCGCCGAAGGACGATCGCGCATGATCGCGGCCAACAATGTGGTCAATGCCGGAGTGACCGTGCTGGTCGTGGGTGCCTCGGCGCTCCTGCTGTGGCTCGGAGCATCCGTAAACGGGATCGTCGGAGCTCTGGGATTCGCCACGCTCGCGGTGGCGTTGATCTCGTGCTGGCTCCTGCCCGATACGGTGCTGAAGGGTCTGTTCAAGGCGGTCTTCCGCATCCTGTTCCGGGTGGAGGTGCACGGAGCCGACAACATGCCCGGCGCAGGCGAGAAGGCGGTCGTCGTGGTCAATCACGTCTCGTGGCTGGACGGCCTCCTGCTCGCCTCGTTCCTTCCCGGCAAGCCTACCTTCGCGGTGAACACGCATGTCGCGGGAAAGTGGTGGATGAAGCCGGCGCTCAAGCTGTTCGACGCCTTCCCGGTCGACCCGACGAATCCGATGGCCGCCAAGGCGATGGTCAAGGCGGTCCGTGAGGGCCGGACGTTGGTGATCTTCCCCGAGGGCCGCATCACGACGACGGGCGCGTTGATGAAGGTGTTCGACGGTCCGGGCATGGTCGCCGACAAGGCCGATGCACCTCTGGTCCCCGTGAGGATATCGGGAGCGCAGTTCTCGATGCTGTCCCGCCTCAAGGGCAAGGTCCGCCGTCGGTGGTTCCCGAAGATCGATCTGACGGTGCTCGAGCCGCGTCGTTTCGAGACCGGTGACGAAGGGCTGTCCGCGAGGGAACGCCGCGCGATCGCCGGACGGCGTCTCTATGACGAGATGAGCGGGATGATCTACTCGACATCCGGCGGAGTGCAGACGCTGTTCGAGGAACTGAGGAATTCGACCGAACTCCACGGTTCGGACACGAAGGTGATCGAGGACGTGCAGCGCCAGCCGCTGTCCTATGACAGGCTGGTGACGGGGTCGCTCGCTCTGGGCCGTTTCCTTTCGCGTTCGACGCGGGAAGGCGAGGCCGTCGGTGTGCTGCTACCCAATGTGTCGGCGGTTGTGGTGACCTTCTTCGGCCTCCAGGCTTTCGGCAGGGTTCCGGCCATGCTGAACTTCACGGCCGGTCGCAGCGGCATGGAGGCGGCGTGCACCGCCGCGGAGATCCGGACTGTCGTGACTTCCCGCGCCTTCGTCGAACAGGCGAAGCTGGAGGAGATCGTCCACGCCCTCGAGATGATGGGCATCGTGTTCGTCTGGCTCGAGGAGGCCAGGGGTCGCATCGGTCCGGCCGAGAAGGCGAGGGCGTTCGTGGAGGCGCGCATGCGCGGGCTGACCGGGTCGTTCCATTCGCGCCGACCGGAGGATCCGGCGGTGATCCTCTTCACCAGCGGGTCGGAAGGCGTCCCGAAGGGGGTGGCCCTGAGCCATGCCAATCTGGTCTCGAACTGCCGTCAGCTCGCATCGCGCATCGCCTTCGATTCCTCGGACATCGTGATGAACGCACTGCCGGTGTTCCACAGCTTCGGCCTGACGGGAGGCACGCTTCTGCCGATCCTCTTCGGTATCAGGACGGTGCTCTATCCGAGCCCGCTCCACTATCGTCAGGTCGCGGCCTTCTCCTACGATGCGAACGCTACCATCCTGTTCGGGACGGACACCTTCCTGTCGGGCTATGCCCGGGTGGCGCATCCGTATGACTTCTATGCGATGCGCTACGTCTTCGCGGGCGCCGAGAAGGTTCGCGACGAGACGAGGCGGACGTGGAGCGACAAGTTCGGCCTGCGCATCCTGGAGGGCTACGGTGCGACGGAGTGCGCGCCGGTGATCGCGGTCAACACGCCGATGCACTTCCGGGCAGGGACCGTCGGTCGCATGCTTCCGGGAATGGAGGCGCGGCTGGACGACGTTCCGGGCATCGGGGAGGGCGGCAGGCTGTCGGTGCGCGGACCCAACGTGATGGCCGGATACATGAAGGTGGACCGGCCCGGCGAGCTCCAGCCGCCCGAGGAGGGATGGCACGACACGGGAGACATCGTCACGATCGACGGGGAGGGCTTCATCACGATCAGGGGGCGCGCCAAGCGGTTCGCGAAGATCGGCGGCGAGATGGTCTCGCTGCCGGCTGTCGAGGCCAACGCCGCCCGCATCTGGCCGGATGCAGAGCACGCCGTCGTGACCCGCAGGGATCCGCGCAAGGGCGAGGCTCTGGTGCTGTTCACGACCGGCAGGGATGTCGATGCGCGTAGCTTCGGTGTCTGGGCGAAGGAGAACGGGGTCACCGAGCTCTCGGTCCCGAAGGACATCAGGATGGTGGACGAGATCCCCGTCCTGGGAACGGGCAAGCGGGACTACGTCACGATGTCCCGCCTGGCGCAGGGAGAGGAAGAGACGGTGGCGGCGTGACGGGGACCGTGCCGCCACCTCTCCTCGGACTGGTCGGCGAGGCGATGGCCATGCGCCGCAGGCTTCTCTTCTCTGGAGTAGTGAATGCAGGACCCATGGCTCCGGATGAGGGTCGCCCCGTCATCATCTTCCCGGCCTTCATGGTGCATGAGGTCTTCTGCAGGCGGCTGTGCCTGTCCCTGATCTCGGCCGGATACGACGCACGGACGTGGGGCATGGGCCTCAATCGTGGCCTCGAGCCGGACATGATGGTGCGCCTGCAGGATCTGGTTTCTGAGACGCATGATCGCACGGGTCGCAAGGTTGCGCTGGTCGGCTGGAGTCTGGGAGGACTGTTCGCCCGCGAGGTGGCGAAGACCATGCCCCATGCGGTCGAGCGGGTGGTGACGATGGCATCGCCCTTCTCGGGGGACCCGCGGGCCAACAACGTGTGGCGCATCTACGAATGGAAGACGGGTCACCGCGTGGATTCGCCGCCCATCGATGTCGAGCTGTCGCGCAAGCCGCCCGTGCCTACGCTTGCGCTGTGGTCCCCCAAGGACGGCGTGGTCTCTCCGGATTGCTGTCGAGGAGCCCCCGGCGAAAGCGACCTGACGATCGAGGTCGACTGCAATCACACCGACTTCGTCAGTAACCGTCGCGCGATCTGCGCGCTCCTCGAGGCTCTTTCGATCAAAATCGGATGATCATCCGATCGCCGGGAGGACCGGCGCGAGGACGAGTTCGCGGAGCATGAGACCCAACGGAGCGAGCCAGGGAACGAGCGCGATGGGCCCGAGGAGACTGAGGCTTCCGAGGAGGAGACCCCACGAGAGGACGGTCAGGACGACGACGCTGGCGAATTGGATGCCCGGTGGATACCTGTCCGGTGCCGGGTCGAACATGAAGCGATCGGGGACCGGATAGGTCTTCCCCGAGGAGGTCATGCAGGTCATTGTCTTCTCCCGTTGTTGTCATGTCATTGTAGGATGATATCGGAGGGATAATGAACCTTTCCGGTATCCTGGCGGATGTGGATGCAAAAAAGGGGGCGTCAGCCCCCTTCCAGTGCCTCGATGTCCTCCGGGTGCCAGTTGCCGATGCTCTGCCGCTTGGGCATGCCGGCTTCGACATAACGAATGAAGTGCCTCGAGGCGTAATGTCCGAAGCGGCTCCATGGAAGATGGCGACGCTCTCCTGTCGGGGACACGGCATAATGCTCGTCATACCAGAAGCCGTCGCCGTCCTGGTCCTGGTCGATCTCGTGGGTCCATTCGACGCCGTCGGGATCGATCGCAGTGGTCTTTTCCATCTCTCGTCTCCTTTCGGTGTTCCTTCCGTTCATCAGGATCTTCCGAGCATCCTCGACTTGAGGTCGATCTTCTTGCTGGTCTCCACGCGCCCACCGGAACTCTCCTGCACCTTTCGGGCCCGGGCCTCCTGGTCGACATAGGGCTTGAACAGCACGTCGTATTCCGACGGACTGGTGAAGTTCCCTTGTCCGTTGAAGCGTGGACGATAGAGCGAAAGTGTCTTTTCTGCCCTGGAAACAGCGACATACGCGATGCGGAGCTCTTCGGCGTGATCGTCCTCGTTCTGGGCGAAGAGCGACGGTAGACCGCCCTGTACGAAGGCGGGAATATGGACGTGCTTCCATTCCAGACCCTTGGCGGAATGGATCGTGGAGATGGTGACCGGGTCCTCCTCGGTCTTCTCCCTCTGCCCCGTCCGGTCACGGTCCATGGATGCGTCAAGCGTGATGGTGGTGAGGAAGCCTTCCATGGTCGGATGCTCCTCCGCGATCAGCAGGACGGCTTCGAGATCGCGCTCCCGGCTGCTCCAGTCCTCGTCCCAGATGGACGCCCAGACCGGCCGCATGACCGCCATCGCCGACTCGAGACCCTCGGCGACGAGCTGGTTCGCCGCGACGGCCTCGATCGCCTCGGCGAGGGTGGCGAGTTCGGTCTTCCGCTTTTCTCCCTCTTCGCGCAGGATGGAGCAGGCCTCGTCGAGTGTGAAGGCGGTCATGGTGCGGGCAGCGATGGATTCCGCCGCCTTGGCGCCGATCTTGCGGAAGCGAGACAGCATGCGCAGCCAGGCGGGCTCGTGGCCGATGTTGACCGAGATGCGCCCGATCGAGAGGAGGTCCTTGATGTGTGCGGCCTCGTCGATGCGGACACCGCCCTTGACCGTGTGCGGAATGTTGCGGCTGATGAACTCCGTCTCGATGCGACGGGCGGAGGCTGTCGATCGGACGAGGACCGCGTGGTCGCTGATCTCCCCGCCGTTGGCCTTGTCGGCCAGGATGGCGTCGGCGATGGCCGCCGCCTCTGCCGAGTTGTCGGTCACGTCCACGATGACCGGACGCTTGCCGTTCGGACGGCCGGCCTTGAGGGTCCTGTCGAACCCGATGTCCATGCGCCCGTCGATCGCGTTGACGAGTTCGATGATCTCCGGCGTGGAGCGGTAGTTGATCTCCAGCGGGAGGATCTTGGTGCCGGGGTAGCTCTCGCGGAAGCGCGTCATGGTGGCGGGGGCACCGCCGCGGAAGCCGTAGATCGACTGCGAGGGATCTCCGACGATCATGACGTTGCCGTTGTCTCCGACCAGGCCATGGACGATCTGGAGCTGGAGCTCGTTCGTATCCTGGTACTCGTCCACCATGACGTAGTCGTACTGCTCGCGGATCTTCTGGCCGATCTCGTCGTCCTCGAGGAGCATGGCGAGATAGGTCAGGACGTCGTCATAGTCGATGAGGCCCTTCTCGATCTTCATCTCGACGAGTGCGTCCCGGACCTCGCCGATCTCGTCGGCCAGTTCGGCATAGTCGGGATACCGTCGTTCGATGACCTCCGCGATCGGCATGCGAGTGTTGGTCGAGTAGCTGATCATCTTCGCCACGGTCGAGGCGCGAGGCCAGTTCTTCTCGCCGCCCTTCAGGGGCTCCATGGCGCGCTTGACGAGCTCCGCCACGTCGTCCTGGTCGAGCATCGTGAATTCCTTCTCGAGGCCGAACACGTGGGCGTTCGCATTGATGATGCGGATGCCCCAGGAATGGAAGGTGCCGGCCGTGAGGAACTCCGCCCGCTCGTCCGCCGATCGGGCCCGCGCCATCATCGTGTTGGCCGCAGCGCGCGTGAAGGTCAGGAGCAGGATCCGTTCGGGCTTGATGCCTTCCTGGAGGAGAGCCGCGGACCTCGCCGTGAGAACGCGCGTCTTGCCCGCTCCCGGACCCGCGATGACGACTGCGGGTCCATGCCTGTGCGCCACGGCGGCCGCCTGCTGCGGATTAAGTCCGTCTAGGATGCTCATTGATCTGCCTCGGTTGTCTTGAATGTGGATTGTAGGACGAAGGGATCCGGATGACCAAGGCCCGACGTATCCTTCGTCTGACCGGTGTCGTCTGCGCGGGTCAGGCGGCTTTCCTGATCACCACGTCGTGGTTGAAGGCGTCCTCGATGACCGTCCGGAACCCGGGCGCCAGGCGCGGATCGTACATGACGGCGGCGTGGCACCAGTTCACGATGACAGGCACCTGCAGCCCACGCGGTGTGCGCAGCGTCCATGTGTGACCGACCCTTCCGGTGACTTTCTTGCTCTTCTGCGTGAGCGCCTCGTCCGCCTTCTGGCCGAGGGCCATGATGATGCGCGGCCTGACGATCTCGATCTCGCGCATCAGGAAGGGCCTGGAGATCGCCAGCAGCGTCGCATTGGGGTTGTTCTTCTTCGCCTTCCAGGGGCTTGCGCAGCTGATCCAGCATTCCTCGACATCGCGGCCCTGTGCCGCCATCTCGCTCCGCAGGACCTGCCCTGCGGGCCCGCAGAACGGGATGCGGGTCTCGCTCTCGGTCCATGCCGGCGACTTCCCGAGCAGCATGAGCGGGGAATCGTCAGTGCAATTGGATCCGGCCCGCGATGGAAGAGGTCGGGTCGCGCACAGTTCGTGCTCCTTGAAGCCTTCGATGGCGGTGGCGAGCTGGTCGAGCGTTTCGCAGGCGTCTGCAGCCGCGATGGCCGCCTGGACGGCCGGAAGATGTGACAGGTGGAACTTCATGATGTCATCCTTGGGTTGGAGTTCTCTCGAGGGTGCGGACCTGCGTCCGGATCAGGCGGCCCTTCGGAAGGTCCAGGTGTCCGCGTCGCTGTCCTCCTCGTCATAGACGTAGCCGTCGTAGTCGAAGCCCTTCATCGCATCGATGTCGGTGATACGGTTGTCGATCATCCAGCGGGCCATGGTGCCGCGGGCGACCTTCGCGTGCATCGTGATGAACCGGTCACCGGTCATGAACCTGATGTCGATGATGCGCACATCATCGGGGAGCCGGCCCTTGATCGAGGCGTAGTATTCCTCGCTGGCGAGATTGAGGATCGTGCGATCGCCGTTCTCGTCCATGTCGTCGAGCAGAAGATCGGCTACGGCGGTGTCCCACCAGATCGAGAGCTTGTGATCCTCGGGGAAGCGCTTGGTCCCCATTTCGAGACGGTAGGGACGCATCAGGTCGAGAGGACGCAGGGCGCCGTAGAGGCCTGAGAGGATGCGCAGATGGTCCTGTGCGAAGAGGATGTCGTCCTCGTCCATGCTCTTGGCGTCGAGGCCGGTGTAGACGTCTCCGTCGAACACCTGGATCGCGGGTTTCTCGTCCTGGTTCTCGAAGTCCTGCCAGCGACCATGGTTGAGCTCCGCCAGCGCCTGGCTGATCTTCATCTTCGACATGAGATCGTCGACGCTCATCTCCTTCCCACGCGCGACCAGCCGATCGGTGCGCTCATCGAGACGCGGCCGAGTGGGGGTCGGCATGCTGCGTTCGGTCTCGTAGTCGAGGCTCTTGGCGGGCGACAGGATCGCGATCATGGGAAATTTTCCTTTCTCAATGAAATTCTCGTTATTCTCTCACTCAGGAGAGCGATCGAGGTGCGGCTTCCAGAGGAAGGAAGGCGCACTCGGTCTCCAGCATGATGCGCCGGAGCGAAGGAGGCTGCTTCTCGGTGCCTGTTCTGACGACGGTCCAGGCGGGATCGATCAGAGGATGGTCGATTATCTCTCGCAGCCGTCTTCCCTCCATGGCCATGACCATGGAGCCCGGGACATGCTGCGAGAGCAGGACACCGGGACCGCGATCGACGGGGAGGGTATTCCAGTATATCCCTTCGGCCAGTCTTATGTTGGCCCTGACCATTCCGTCCTTGAGACTGTATCCAGCGATGCTCCTGTCGAGTTCAGGGGAGGAGGCCTCGAACGAGGGTGATCCTGAAGAGGCCTCGTGCTGCAGTCTGCGGACGAGATCGTGGCGCTGTGCAGGCCGCAGGAGAGTGGCCATGAGGGGGTCGATGAGGATACCGGTGTCGGCCCTCATCCTCCTGAGACGTCCCTGTCGCTCTGCCCATGCGGCAAGAGCACCCTCCTTGCCCACCCATGGTTCGCCTGCGGATGCTCCCGGAGCATCGGGACGGAAGTGTCGCTTCACGATCCGTCCGATGAGTCCGTCGTCGAGTTCCGTTACCTCGAATTCGATGGTCGGGAGGACGAGATCCCTTGCAGGGGCCATCGACTGCACACGCATGGAATGGAGGTCGATGCCCTCCCGATCCAATGCGCCGGACAGCATCTCGGTCGCTCCTCTGAGGAACGCCAGGTTCTCGGGCAGTCTCTTGGCGAGATTGTCCAGACAGAGAGCGAACAACTCGCCCTCCTGCTCCTGTCGCCCGGTCTCGGCGTTCCCTATCGTGATGTTGTCCGCGCTGTATCCGTCGATCCCGTCCACCAGAATGTGCTTTCCGCCATTCCGTTTTATCCGGGGCAGCAGATCCTTTCGATCCGGCTGCAACGCGAGGAAAGCGCTCGCGAAGGGGTGGCGGATGTCCATGGCGACCTTCAGCCCGATACGAGCGAGGATTCCAGCTTCCTAGCCTCCTCGGGACTGGCCACCTCGAACATCGGGTGGGAGACCCCGTCCTTCTGGACCTCGAGATCGTGGATCGAGAACAGTCCTCCGAGTGTCCAGTTGCAGCCGGGAACCCTGCGGGGAGCGGCATCGTCCTTGCGCGGTGGAGGGCCTGCGTCGTTCCAGCGCCCGACGCACGAGAAGCCGATCTGGCCTTCGATGCTGTCTTCCGGGCATCCCTGCTTCCTGAGAAGCGCCTTGGACTGCACGGTGCCGCATGCCGGGCACTTCACGGCCGCATGTTCGGGCGAGGACACACCCTGACCCTTCAGCTCCGCATGGAACTCTTCGAGAGCGATCTTCCTCATGCGTCTTTCTCCATTCTCTTTTTCATCCTACAATCGTGTCCTGACAGGAGGACAACGTGAAACCCATGGATTTGCTCTTCACCTTCCGCGGACGCATCTCCCGGATGCCGTTCTTCCTCGGAAGTCTCGCGATCGGCGCGATCTGGCTCTTCCTGGTGACGATCGGGATCATCGCCGCCTTCGGCATGGCTGACATGGATGGTGCATACGGCATGGATCAGCTTGTGAGGCTGTTCAGCGCTGGAGCAGTGGTATTCCTCCTGTTGACGCCCTTTTCCTCGTTCTCGCCTACTCGAACGTGTGCCTGGTGGTTAAGCGTCTGCACGATCTGGGTGCCTCTGGCTGGTTCGCGCTGCCCCTGATCTTCGGCGGCTTCATGCTGCTGCCCCTGATCATGATCAGCCCGGAGGTCTTCGTGACGACGTTCAACATCTTCGGTCTCGCCCAGCTGGTCGGTTATCTGGTCTTGCTTTTCATGCCGGGCCAGAGCGTGGCCAACTCCTATGGAGAGGCGTTCCATTGAAGCATGGAGTGGCGTCAGTCGCCGCCGCATCCTCCCCCGCAGGAAGATCCGCACGAGGATGTCGATGCGTCCGCAACCGAGCAGTCTGCGTCTGGAGTATGCCCACCGTATGATGGAGCCGTCGGCGATGCACAGGCATAGGCCGGACTGTCTGCGGAGGCGATGAGCCACAGGGCCGCGAGATCGACTCCGTCACCGTCATCGTCCCTCCTGCGGAAGATATCGGCGATCCTGTGCTCGGGCTTCGGCCAGACCAGTGGGGTAGGCTCACGTCCGAAGACCCGCTTGTATAGGGCCCATGTGTGCTTGTACTGCCTGCGGTGCCTTTCCTTGTCGCCATCGGCGCCCGGATCGTGGTGAAGACGTTTGCCGATGATCTCGGTCAGGACATCCTGGTAGTGGCGGGTATGCAGGATGTGTTCGTGCCATGCGATGTCCACGGCCTCCGGAGGCGTCATCGTCATGTCGGAGACGGCGCATAGCAGGAGGAAACAACGGTATTCGAAGTCGACAGCCTTGGCTGTGGCCGCATTCCATCCCGTCTTCCCCATGAGGCGCTGATGGAAGTCGGAGGAGATGTTCATGTCGATCAGATCGCGATAGACGGTCCGGACGTTGTCTCTCATGTGTTTTCCTCTCGTTGGGACCTGATGATACCACCGACTCCTCTTCGGGAGAACGAAGAACGGCACCGACCGCAGGGATCGATGCCGTTCAGCCCACCGGAGGACAGGGACGGGATTGCCCTTCCGGAAGATCAGTCGACGGTGAGGTCGAGATAGGCCTTGATGCCTCCGTTGTTGTGGCAGGTGACGGGGCGATAGTGGAAGTCGTAGAAGTTGATGTAGCCTCCCGCTCCTCTGGCTGCCGCCTCGTTGACCAGATAGTCGCACAGACCGTCATCGACTGGAGCGGTGTAGTAGGTCTTCCCACTGCGGACCGTGAGGACACCGTTGTCGGGGAGTGCACCCTGGAAATCGGGCTTCGAATGGATCGCGTAGGTCCCGCCGTTCTGCAGGATGGCGGCCCGCATCTTCTTGCGCTCCCGTTCGATCACGGCCTTCTGCTTGGCGCGGTACTGCTCGGAGATGTCGAACTGGTAGTAGTAGTCGCTGTACTGGTTGTACCGTCCGCACCACTCGGGTGTCACTGAGCGGGTGTTGTAGAAATTGCCGTCATTGGTCGAGTCCCTGAACCATCTGCAGAAGCCTTCGGTGGGGAAGTCGATCCTCAGGCTGACCGGTCCATGGGTCCAGCTCGCGATCTTCCATTTCGAGTCGGTGAACCCCTGCATGTCTGGATCGACGCCACCGCCCGAGCGGAAGACGTTGAGGTCGAAGCCCGAATAGGACCCCGCCATGAGGGCGTTGAATACGTTCGTCGCCTCTCTCTTGAGCTTGGCCTGCTGTTGTTGGCGGTAAGGCGTCGTGATATTCCGTTGGAAGCGCCAACCCTGGGATTTCGAATACCAGCAGTAGGAGGGATACTGGTATCCGGTATCGTACTGGTTGGCATTGATGCCCTGGTTCCCGCGGTACCAGGTGCAGAGACCCCCATGTGGGACCTGCGCCTGGATGTGGACGTAACGACCCACTTCCGAGATGATCCATGGCGTAGTGGTCTGCCCGTTCATCTGCGGATTGTAGCCGCCATAGCTCGACCAGAAGGTCTCGATGTCATAACCGTTGTAGCCCTTCTGGGCCATGGAAGCGGCGATCTTGTCCGCTTCGCTCTCGAGGAAGCCGATCTGCTGCTGTCGATAGGTGTCCGTGATTTTGCGCACGTAGGAGATGGGCATGTTGCGACCCTGGTAGCACTGCTCCTTCTTATCCTGAGGCATGGCATGGAAGGTGTTGAGGCCGCCCTGTGCGTAGTAGCCGATCTCATAGCATGTCGCGGCGTCAGGCAGCGTCTGCCGGTAGAACACGTTCCCGTTGTCGTATTCGAGAACATCGAGGAAGCTGGTGGAAGAGGCGGCGAAATCGATGGGAGGATTCCCGATATCCTCCAGGGACTTGAAGCGCTGCCCGGTGAGGGGCACGCGTTGCTCGACACAAGCTCCTGCCGCTCTTACGTAGGCGGCTCGCTGTGCGCTCGTTCCGACAGGCATGCTGCCGAGATTGTTGCAAAGGGTCGCGCGAGCAAACACGTCCTGTTCGGTTGCGACGCCTCCGGGCGCGACCTCTCCGATGCAGCACGGCTCGCGTCCACCGAGACGGCCGTTGGGCGAGTCGGTGCCGTCGCAGCGATAGACGCCCGTGGAGGTGTTCGCCGCGGGAAGATCGAGTTGCT